>JAVVPW010000011.1:0-23912 GCA_036655575.1 Bilophila sp. | reverse complement strand
CAAAGCCGTCCAAAAATAGCACCATAGACGCTTCTCTGATTCCCAGCGTCTTGTCTCTGGAAGGGAATCAACCAGCTACCTCTCTTCCCGTCAAAGAGAGGTAGCTGTTTTTCCACAATGTGTATGCGCAAGGATAGCTTTAGAAGCTACAGACCTTGGCTTTTGAGAGTCCTTTATGAAACAGAACATCCTTGCTCGTACCAATATTCTTGTATGTACTGTCATTATTTTAGGGTTTTGCATCACTTCTGTCATCAGCTATCGTTCAAACATCGGTATTTTTGAAAAAGATGTAGAACATGTCTCGGATCTGACATCTGAAGGCATCTACCATCGGATTGATTCCCTCTTTACCAAGCCGGTCAACGTGTCGTTGACAATGGCAAACGACAGCTTGCTGAAAGATTTTCTGTCCGAAGAAAAGGATCATCTGAACGACAGCAAGAGCGATAGTATCTTTATTGATACCATGCGGCAGTATCTTCATGCCTATCGTGAACAATACGGCTACGATTCCGTCTTTCTCGTCTCAACGCAGACCAACCGCTACTATCATTTCAACGGCCTTGACCGCACGCTTGTACCCGGTGACGCAGAAAACGTCTGGTATTACACTTTTTTGGACTCAAACGATGCGTATTCTCTCAATATAGACAACGATCAGGCTTCGCAAAATGACATCACTGTCTTTATAAACGCCAAGATCAAAGACCGCAACGGCGATGTCTTGGGTGTTGTCGGGGTTGGCTTTCGCGTTGATTCGTTGCAGGAACTGCTTCTTGAATATGAAAAAACGTTTTCTGTAAAGACATGGCTGGTTGATAAAGACGGAACCATCGAAGTCTCAACCACGCAAACGGCCTATGAAAAGACGAATTTGTTTGCGACGTGCCCCTATCCCAAACTGCAACAACGTATTCTTGAAAATCTGACAAACGAACAGACGTTCTGGTATTCCTGTGACAAAGGAAACGGCTACGCCATAACGCGCTATGTGCCCAATCTCAAATGGCATCTCATTGTAGAAAACGACACAACAGAGCTGACAGGACAACTGAAGATGCAGTTTGTCAGAGGCATTCTCGTTATTATAGTGATCATCTCGATTGTCCTTTTTGTCATCACGAGTGTGATCCGTACATACAACACGCAGATCATCAAACTGACTGTATCCAAAGAAAAAGAACACCGCACGCTCTTTCAGGAAGCAACAGAACAACTGTATGAACATATTTATGAACTGGACATCACACACAACTGTGCGTCAGGAGAAAATACCGAACAGTATTTTGAAAGTCTCGGTATGGATGCGCATACCCCTTACGATGAAGCACTGAAGCACATCGCGCAAAAGCAGATCAAAGAAGAATACCGTCAAGGGTACCTCGACACCTTTTCGCCAAAACATGTGCTGCAAACCTACGAAAACGGCATAGATCGCCTGACCTATGACTTTCTGATCTCTTTTGATAACGGCGCAACCTACTCATGGATGCGCATCATGGGTTCTATCTTTTTCTGGAATGACGACCAATCGGTACGCATGATCGCCTACCGTCAGAACATCAACGCGCAAAAGCAGTATGAAGAACAACTGTTTGAACAGATGCAAAAGGACTCGCTGACCGGACTCTACAACAAGGCCGCAACGCAAGAATACATCCGTGAAAAGCTCTTGCACAACCCTGAACACGAACACGCCTTCTTTATCATTGATATTGACAACTTCAAGCATGTCAACGACTCTCTTGGTCATGCCATGGGCGACTTTGTGCTTGCTGAATTTGCGAGAATCCTGAAGGAACAGTTTCGAGATGATGATATTGTAGGTCGCATCGGGGGAGATGAATTTGTGGTCTTCCTTCCTGTTCCACATAAAGAATGGGTAGAGAAAAAAGCACAAAAACTGGTGTCCACGCTGCATCAACATTTTGTACACGAGGGGAAGATCTGTGAGGTTTCTTCCAGTGTAGGTGTGGCCTTGTCGCCTCTCCACGGCATGGATTTTGAGACACTCTACAAAAACGCTGACGCCGCCCTGTACGAGACCAAGCGAAAAGGCAAGAACGGCTTTACGATCTTTACAGCTCCGCCTCAAGATCCTTCCACGGCATCCTGACATAAAACCAGAGTCCCGTTGCGAATCAACCTTCGCAACGGGACTCTGGTTTAGGGCATCACACAAAAAGGCTTTAAAACTCTAACGATCCGGGAGTGCGGGGGAAGGGGAGAGAATCGCGGATATTAGCGATCCCGGTGAGGAGCATGATCAGGCGCTCAAAGCCCATCCCGAAACCAGCGTGGGGTACTGTGCCAAAGCGCCGCAGATCAAGGTACCACCAGTAGTCAGCGGTATCCTGCCCTATTTCACGAATCCGCGCCTCAAGCACATCCAGCCGCTCCTCGCGCTGACTCCCACCCACAAGCTCACCAATGCGCGGCACCAGCACATCCATGGCCGCCACTGTCTCCCGATCGTCGTTCAAGCGCATGTAGAAGGCCTTGATTTCTTTGGGATAATCATACACAATCACAGGTCGCCCAAAGTGTTCTTCAGCCAGATACCGTTCGTGTTCGGTTTGCAGATCCAGACCGAAACTGACAGGATATTCAAACGTCTTGCCGCTTGACGCCAACAGGGCGATAGCCTCACGGTACGAACACCGCGCAAAAGGTTGCGCCACAATGTTCTGAAGTCGTTCGACAAGTCCAGTATCTACAAAACGGTTGAACAGATCAATGTCGTCCGCACGGCGTTCAAGAACCCGTCGTATGACCGAACAGGTCAGATTTTCAGCAAGATCCATGTTGTCGCCAAGATCCGCAAACGCCATTTCCGGTTCGATCATCCAAAATTCCGCAGCGTGGCGCGGCGTGTTGGAATGCTCCGCCCGAAACGTCGGGCCAAACGTGTAGACTTTGCCCAGCCCCAGCGCGAGGCATTCCGCTTCAAGCTGACCTGAAACCGTCAGGCTGCATTCCTTGCCAAAAAAATCATTCGCAAAAGGATGTTCCCCTTTGGCTATATGCGCGTCAGGCGGCAACGTGCTCACCCGAAACATCTCTCCCGCACCTTCACAATCAGAACCTGTCAAAATGGGCGTGTGTACATACTGGAAGCCGTTCTGATAGAAGTAATCATGCACAGCCTGCGCAGCTTCTGCCCGAATGCGAAACGCCGCCCCAAACTTGTTGGTGCGGGAACGCAAATGCGCTATCGTGCGCAAAAATTCGTCGGAATGGCGCTTTTTCTGAAGTGGAAACGTTTCGGGATCTGCCAGACCGAAGACGGTCATGTCTTTCGCCCGCAGTTCCCATTTCTGCCCCTTGCCCGGCGATTCGACCAGTTCCCCGGTCACGCCGACACAAGCGCCTGTGTTGATGCCTTCAAGCTTGTCCCACGCCGCTGTGCCTTCATCCACAATGCACTGGATGTTGCCAAGGCATGAGCCGTCGTTGAGTTCAAGAAAGGTGAAGCCTTTGGCGTCTCTGCGAGTTCGTACCCAGCCGCCGATGCGTATTTCAGACTGAGCTGTGGAGGCTTTTAGAGCCTCAACAATGGCTGTGCGCAACATAGAACCTCCAGATAAGGGGTTATTTTTTCATTTTGGCGCGGACAAACTCCACCACCACGGGGAGAACAGACACCACAATGATCCCGTAGATGACTACGCTGAAATTGTTTTTAATAACAGGGATATTGCCGAGAAAATAGCCTGCTGAAACCAGCCCCAGCACCCAGAGCAACGCGCCTATGATGTTGAACGACAAAAACTTCACCGGCGACATCAGCGCGATTCCAGCGACAAAAGGCGCAAAAGTCCGCACAATCGGAATGAACCGTGCGAGAATGATTGCTTTTCCGCCGTGGCATTCGTAAAAGGCGTGTGCCTTGAGCAGGTGTTGTTTGTTCAAAAAACGGGTTTCGCGGTTAAAAATCCCCGGCCCGACATGTCGTCCGATTTCATAGTTCACAGCGTCACCAAGCACAGCAGCCGCAAGCAACACCAGCAAGCACAAGGGGTAGCTCAAATGCCCAGCTCCAGCAACCGTGCCTGCCGCAAACAGCAGGGAGTCGCCCGGCAAAAACGGCGTGACCACAAGCCCCGTTTCACAAAAAACGATAACAAACAGGAACAAGTACAGCAGTGCGCCGTATTCACCAACCAGCGCAAACAAATGCTGGTCAATGTGGATGACAAAAGACAGCGCCTGTTCAAGAATCGAAACGTCCAGCATAGGATCTCTCTGAAGGTAAAAAGGCCTCCGGCGGGGCAAGGGCGCTGCCCTTGCATCCTGGCAGGGCGCTGCCCTGCACCCGCAAGGGGCGAGCCGCCCCTTGACCCGGCGTGTTTATACCGTGTTCACAACAACGGGTGCAATATACCCTTAAAAAGAGCAGGATACAAGATAAGCTGTTGCAGTCTGCTTGCTCTTCTAGAGGGTTTCAAAAGCAAAAGGCTCTAGAGGGTTTTCAAGGGTTTCAGGGGTTTTCATTTTATCAACATCGCATCGCCGTAGGAAAAAAAGCGGTACTTGCGCTGAACGGCTTCAGCGTAGGTTTCAAGCATCCGTTCCCGTCCGGTGAGAGCGGAGACAAGCATCAGCAACGTCGATTCGGGAAGGTGAAAATTGGTAATCAAGCCGTCGATGACGTTGAAGTGGTACCCCGGACAGATGAAGCAATTGATCCAGCCTGTGTGTCCGGCTGTGGGGATGGCGGCTGGTTGATAGCACTGCGCTATGCCCTCAAGAGTGCGCGCTGACGTGGTGCCAACGGCAAGCACAGGTCGGCCTTCAGCCTTGGCCTTTTGAATGGCTCTGGCTGTGTCTGGCGACAGCTCGACAAATTCAGCGTGCATGACGTGATCGCGGATATCCGCGCACCGCACCGGGCTAAAAGTGCCGTACCCAACATGCAACGTCACCTCCGCCCACCCAAACCCGGCCTGCGCAAGCTGCTCTTGCATGGCAGGTGTGAAATGCAACCCCGCTGTGGGTGCTGCAACAGAACCCGCCTTGTCCTCGCGTGCGTACACGGTCTGGTACGCGCCGACATCCTCTTTTGTGTCTTCCCGATGAATGTACGGCGGCAACGGCAGATGCCCCCGCGTCTCAAACAGGGTTTGCAGGCACCCCGTCCAGTGCAAACGCACCTTGTGCCGCCCAAAATCGCCCTTTTCCAGCACTTCCACCCGGAAATCGTCGCCAAACTCCAACACATCCCCCACCCGCGCCTGTTTTGCGGGCTTGAGGAGGCCTTCAGCTTCCACACTGCGCCAGACCGAGGTTCCTTCCTGTGCTCCTTCCAGCAACGGCATGGGAGTGAGCAACAAAAATTCCATCTTCCCACCCGTAGGACGTTGCCCCAAAAGACGCGCCGGAATCACGCGGGAATTGTTGGCAACAAGCAAGGCTCCCGCCGGAAGATACTTCGCAAGCTCCGCAAACTGCGTGTGTACCCGCTCCCCACTCTGCCGATCAACCACCAGCAAACGCGAGCTACCACGCGGTGCCGGGTGCTGGGCAATACGCTCAAGAGGCAAATCATAGGCATATGACGAAAGAAGATACTCTGATGCAGACACCGAAATGGAAACCATACCTGATCCTTTTACCTGTTTCTCTAAACGAGCTACAAAAGCCGATCAGCCTTCCAGAATGAAAGACGTTCTTGTGTATCAAAAGAGCCTTTTTACACGCACTCTGCTCTAGGCACATCGTACCGGGACTTCCCCCACCTTGTCCAGTAGCGCTGACGCCCTCGGCGTGCCATTTGACCTCTCATCTATCCACTGTCTTGAGGTTAGAATTCCACCGCCAAAGGTCGCTCTTTTGCGCTGTTTTCCACAGAAGTATTTGCTTGTTTGCGCACGTTTTTTATGCTATGTTTTTCCTCCCGAAAGTACCCGCCTCATCCGCCTTTTGTGGAGAAGAGCCTTGCCCAAAGAACTGTTGCGCAGCTACCTTGTCGCCTCTGCCTCAGAAACGCATTCGCAAAGAACAACCGCCAGAGCACCTCGTGCTCTGCTCTCCTGCTTTACCAACACCTCCACCCCGCCGACACTGTTTGAACACCCCCCTGTAGACATCAACAGAGAGACCGTGCAGGCGCTGTGCTCGGAAGACTCCCTCCAGAGCTGGTTTGATCCGCTCACGCTCAGTCTGGACAAGGGGCGGGTGGTGGTGGGTTTTCCACACGCCTTTTTTGGCATCCGCTTTTTCAAGCTCTTTCAGGCTTTTTTTGAACACATGGCGCGGGCGCTGTGGGGTGAGCAGATCCTCTTTTCTTACAGCGGCTTTCCCGACGCTGCACCCGAACCCGCCGCAAGACCCGCTCCCGTGGTTGCCAATTCTCCCAAAAATCGACCTGAGACGACGCAAACGCCCTCTCCCGACCTGTCAGGCGATACCGCCCCTGTTGCGCCTTCAGACCGTCTTCCAGACGCGCTATCAAGCACAAGCGCGCTTGTTCCGCACCCCGAAAACAGACCTGAAGGCATGGGCGTACAGCTCCCGGAGAGCCTCCGCCATCCAGCGCTGGAAAACCCGCTTCCCTTTGGCGAAGAATGGACCTTTGACACCTTCATCTCCAACGGCAAATACAAATGGGCGCTGAGTCTCACCCGTGAGCTCACCCGAAAAGCTGTGTACCGAGCAACCCATCTGCACTATTACGGCACCACCAGCACCCCGGATGAGTCTGACCCTCCGGGATTGCTCGTGCTTTGCGGGCCACACGGAACCGGCAAGACCCATCTCTTGCGCGCCGTGGGCAACGAACTGTTCCGCACGCTGGGCAACGAACTGTTGTATGCGTCTCTGAGTGATCTTGAACTGCGCTTTGCCACAGCGTCCCCCCTTGCCGTGCGTCAGGAGCTGGCGTCAAAAAGCGCTATTCTCCTTGATGATTTTCAACATCTCGCCCGGATTCCGTCTTGTGATGCCTTTGCTGCACGCGCTACAGCGCAAAGCCAGCCCCTCCCCTCGCGTGAAGACGAAACAGAAAAAACGATCCCTGTTCGATCTGGCCGACTTGTCCAAACTGGCCGAACTGCCCCGCCCAGCGCGCTTGGCCTGCGCCAGTCCCCGCAGCAAGGTGACCCCAAAGCCGACCTGCAAGAAGAACTGCGCCTGTTGCTTGACCGCTTCATGGATCAGGGGAAACCTGTTGTCATCGCGGGGGTGGGACACCCCAAGGACTGGAATCTTGACCGGGCGTTGTCTTCACGCCTTGAAACCGGACTCTGGGCTGAACTCCCTGAGCCGGATCTTGATGTGCGGCTACGCTACGCCCAGCAGCAGGCCAAACTCCGCCGGCTGACCTTGCCCAGAGAGCACCTGCTCTTGCTCGCGCAACACTGCCAAGATATCCGACGGCTTTCTGGAGTGATCCTGCGGGTGACCTCGCACCGCTCCTTGCTCGGACGCGATCTTTCAGAACAGGATCTCCTCAACATTGTTCGGCAAAGCGGTGACAGTTCAGCCCTCACGCCACAGCTCATTGTCAGCATCGTGGGGGAACACTGCGGGGTGGCAACCAAGGACATCCTCGGCGAAAAACGCAACCCGGATCTGGTGCAGGCCAGACAGATTGCCATGTACCTTTGCCGCGAATTGCTCGGACATTCCTACCCTGTTATCGGGCGAATGTTCGGCGGCAAAGACCACAGTACCGTCATGCACGGGGTCAAAAAGATCAAGCTATTACAAGAGCATGATCGGCTTACGCACACGATGGTAACAGAGTTGACAAAAACGTGCCTTGAACGGCGGGGGTAACCCGCAACTGACAACCCCTGTGCAGGACGTGCCTAACGAGTCCCTAAGTGTGTCCCTGAAAAAACGTGCTATTCCATGTCCTTACCAAGGATACGCACAAAAAGCGTCTGCTAGTAATCTACAACAAGGATTTAATCTATGTTTCTTACAGTAAAGAAAGAAGACATCATCGAGGGCCTGCAAAAAGCCGCAGGGATCATTCCGACGAAGACAGGCGCGGCCTATCTTCGTTCGCTCTGGATGCAGGCGGACGCAAACACGCTCACCATCATGGCGACAGACGCGAACATCGAATTTACAGGCACCTACCCGGCTGTGATCAAGACACCCGGACTGGTAGGGATCAACGGACGCCATTTTGTCGATCTTCTCAGGCGTCTGCCGGGAGGCGAGCTGCATATCCGTCTTGATGACACCACAGGCACCCTCATTCTTGAGCAGGGACGGCGTACCTATAAACTTCCTGCCAATGATCCCACCTGGTTTCAGCCGTTCGCGCCGTTTGCGCCGGAGGGTTCTGTGGTCTGGTCAGGGGATTTCTTTCAAGAGGTCATTGACCGCGTGTTTTTCTGTGTCAGTGACGACGAGGCGTCAGACGCGGTTTCTTGCCTGTTCCTGAAGAGCGTAGGGGAAGGCGCGATTGAGGTCTGTGGTCTGAACGGGCACCAGTTTGCGCTGACAACCTTCACCCATGACGACCTTGCTGCGCACCTGCCTGAAGATGGGATTCTCATTCAGCGCAAATACGTTGGTGAACTGCGCAAATGGCTGGGAGGCGATGAAATCGAACTCAACATCACAGACAAGCGTTTGTTTGTGCGTTCTGGTGACGGACGGGAAACCTTAAGTTTGCCCCGTGCGACGTATCTCTACCCTGACTATTCAGCGTTCATGGCGCGCCTTGCAACACCTGATTCGTCTCATCTCAAACTCACTCGCAAAGAATGTCTGGATGCGCTGGATCGGATCAGTATTTTCAATACGGACACCGACCGTGGTACCAACTTTGAACTCTCGACCACAGATGCTATGCTGTCCGCACAGGGGCAGGATACTGGCTCGGCAAGCGAGACACTTGAAGTCAACTACGGTGGCTCACTCAAACACATCGCCTTCCCGACCAAGAATCTCATGGAAATACTCACCCATTACCAGTCCGCAGACATGACCTTCACGCTCACCACCACCGAAGGCCCTTGCGGCATCAACGGCACTGAAGACCCCGACTACACCGTCCTCATCATGCCCATGAAAGTCGCTGATGAAACGTATTACGAAGAAAAATAAGGGGTACGCATGAGGCCCTGACAAAAGAATAGTCTTCACTAGCTTTTACTGGTATTTTATGCCAACAGGCTTCGGTTACAGGCGCTTCCCAGAGCGGAACGACCTGTCCTTCACAAAGCCAGCGTTCAAGGAAAGGTTTTTACCTTCCCAGCGAACGTCAGGCTGAAACTGAGGGGGTTTGGGGGGCATCATGCCCCCCAAACAGGGTCAAGGGGCGGTAGCCCCTTGCCGCCGGAGGCCTTCTCTCAACCAACCAATGGATTGACCAGACTATGACAGCCAAAGCGTATACAGCAGATTCGATTACCATTCTTGAAGGACTACAGGCGGTTCGCAAACGCCCGGCCATGTACATTGGGAGTACCGATGCGCGTGGCTTGCACCATCTTGTTTACGAGGTGGTGGACAACTCCATTGACGAGGCCATGGCAGGGTATTGCACCCGCGTGGAAGTCGTGTTGCACATGGACAACAGCGTCACCGTGCGTGACAATGGGCGTGGCATTCCCGTAGACATCCACCCGAAGGAAGGTGTCCCGGCGTTGCAGGTTGTCATGACCAAGCTCCATGCCGGCGGCAAGTTTGACAACGACGCCTACAAAGTCTCTGGCGGTCTGCACGGGGTGGGCGTTTCGTGCGTCAACGCCTTGTCTGAACGCCTTGATGTCACTGTGCGCCGTGACGGGAAACGCTGGAAACAAGCCTACAGCCGTGGTGTCCCGCAAGAAGAGCTGCAATATATAGGGACTTCCGACAGCCACGGCACCACCGTGCGCTTCAAGCCGGATGAAACCATTTTCGAGACCATGGAATTTTCGTACGAGACGTTGAAAAAACGTTTCGAGGAAATAGCCTACCTCAACAAGGGACTCGAAATAGAATGCCGCGACGAACGCACCAGCGAAGTCCATCTGTTCCGTGCAGACGGCGGCATCCACCAGTTTGTCAAAGATCTCAATTCCGGTGAAAACGGCATCCACTCCATCATCGACGGGGAAGGGATTACCGACGGCACCAGCGTGGAATTTGCCCTGCAATACAACGCCGGGTACAAAGAAAACATGTACACCTTTGCGAACAACATTCGCACGAAAGAAGGCGGTACACACCTTGCAGGCTTCAAGACAGCGCTGACCCGTGCTATCAACGGCTACATCAAGAGCCAGCCAGATCTGACCAAAAAAATGAAAGGTCAGGGACTCTCTGGCGACGACGTGCGCGAAGGACTCACCGCTGTCCTCAGTGTGAAACTCGCGCAGCCGCAGTTTGAAGGGCAAACCAAGACCAAACTCGGCAACAGCGAACTTGCGGGCATCGTTGGCAGTATCGTGTACGCGGCACTCGACACCCATTTTCAGGAAAACCCCAAAGACGCCCGACTTATCATCGACAAGGCTGTGGATGCCTCCAGAGCCAGAGACGCTGCCAGACGCGCCAAAGAACTGGTGCGGCGCAAAGGCGCGCTTTCTGACAACGCGCTTCCCGGTAAACTTGCAGACTGTCAGAGCAAAGATCCCGCAGACTCAGAACTCTTCATCGTGGAAGGGGACTCGGCAGGTGGCTCTGCCAAGCAGGGACGCAACCCCAACACACAGGCCATCTTGCCGTTGCGCGGGAAAATCCTGAACACCGAGCGCACCCGGTTTGACAAGATGCTTGCCAACCGGGAAGTCAAGGCGCTCATCACCGCCATGGGTGCGGGGATCGGCGAGGAAGACATTGATTACGACAAGCTCCGCTACCACAAAATCGTCATCATGACCGACGCCGACGTGGACGGTGCGCACATCCGTACCCTCCTGCTGACCTTCTTTTTCCGCAATTATGCCGGACTCATCGACCGGGGGTATCTCTATATCGCACAACCCCCGCTCTACCGGGCGCACAACAGCCGCATGGAAAAGTTTATCAAGGACGATTACGAACTCGATGCGTTCCTCATGCAGCGCGTCAGCGACGACATGCAGGTACGCACAGTCAACGGAACGGTTTTTCGCAGTGAAGAAATCAACGAACTCATCCGTCAGATTGTCAGTATCTCGCACCGGGTGCGCGATGCTGAACTTGCAGGCATCAAGCAAGAACTCTTTCTGACGCTTGTGGACATGGAAAGTCGGATCACCCCGGAATGTCTCGCTTCCGAACAGTCTCGCTGTTTTGCGTTTCTCAAAGAGCGCGGCTACACCCTGCGCACAGAAACCGAGGTACACGAAGACGGGGATCGCCTTTTTGCGGTCATTGAAAACACCAACGGGCACCGAACCCGCATTGCTGCGGAGTTCTTTATTTCCAAAATGTATCTCAATTCATGGGAAGCCCTCGACACCATCCGTGAAAAGTGCGGCGGGTTGAGCTTTACCCTCTGCAACCGGGATCAGGAATTTGCCGCGGCTGACATCTTTGAACTGCACGCCCTGACACTGGATGAAGCCCGCAAGGGGCTTAATATTCAGCGGTACAAGGGTCTTGGTGAAATGAACCCCGAACAGCTCTGGGTCACCACCATGAACCCTGACAACCGCACGCTGTTGCGTGTCACCGTGGACGATGCCGAATTGGCGAGCGATACCTTTGAACAACTCATGGGCGACCGTGTTGAACCTCGCCGGGAATTCATCGAACGCAACGCGCTGACGGTGAGAGATCTGGATATTTAGAGCTTTCTCAAGATGATGAGGCTCTAGAGCGTTCGGGATACAAGAACGTTTGGGTACGCACGATTTTTTTTTGACAAGGACTTCATATGTCACAGGATATCAATATAGTCAGTGAGATGCGCAAGTCGTATCTTGAATATTCACTCAGCGTCATCATCGGGCGCGCCATTCCTGACGCACGGGACGGCCTGAAACCGGTACACCGGCGGATTCTGTTTGCCCAGCAAGAGCTTGCCAACGGCTACACCCGCCCACCCAAAAAGTGTGCGCGTATTGTCGGTGATGTCATCGGTAAGTACCACCCGCACGGCGACACCGCAGTGTACAACGCGCTGGTGCGGATGGCGCAGGAATTTTCCATGCGTGATCCGCTTGAAGACGGACAGGGCAACTTTGGTTCTATCGACGGCGACGCTGCTGCGGCCATGCGGTACACCGAAGTCCGCATGTCGCGCCTTGCAGGTGAGTTTCTCGGTGACATCGACAAGGAAACTGTCGATTTCAGACCCAACTACGACAACACCATGGAAGAACCTGTGGTGCTCCCGACCAAGGTTCCGAATCTGCTGCTGAACGGTTCGTCAGGCATTGCCGTGGGCATGGCAACGAATATTCCGCCGCACAATCTGGGGGAACTGAGCGCTGCTCTGCTCATGCTCATCGACGAGCCGGACACCACGGTAGAAGAGCTGATGGATGTTGTGCAAGGGCCAGACTTCCCCACGGGCGGGTTTGTGTACGCCGGACAGGGACTGTATGATGCCTACACCACCGGACGCGGTACCGTGAAGGTACGCGGCAAGGTGGAGATTGAAGACCGCAAGAAGGGCTTTCAGTCGCTCATCATCCGTGAAATTCCCTTTGCGCTGAACAAGTCCAGTCTGGTAGAAAAGATCGCCGCACTGGTCAACGATCGAAAGATTGATGGTATTGCGGATCTGCGTGACGAATCCGACCGTAAGGGGATTCGCATTGTCATCGAATTGAAGCGCGGCACCATGCCGGAAATCGTTATCAATTCGTTGTACAAGTACACACAGCTAGAAAATTCCTTCGGTATCAACATGCTTGCGGTGGTGGACAACCGCCCTGTTCTGCTGACGCTGAAAACCGCGCTGACCTACTTCCTTGACCATCGGCGGGAAGTGGTTGTACGGCGTACCCGGTTTGAACTGAAAAAGGCTGAAGCCAGAGCGCATATCCTGCAAGGTCTGCTTGCAGCCCTCGACCACATCGACGAAGTTGTCAGGCTCATTCGCGCTTCTGCCACACCGCAGGAAGCCAAAGAACGCCTCATGGCGCAATTTGCGCTCTCGGATCTTCAGGCGCAAGCCATTCTGGACATGCGTCTGCAACGCCTCACGGGTCTGGAACGCGGTAAGCTAGAAGAAGAACTCGCCGAACTGACCTCAAAAATCACATGGTATCAGTCGATCCTTGCGGATTCTACAGTCCTTTGGGGTGTCATTCGGGATGAGGTGGAATACATCCGCCAGACCTACACCACACCCAGACGCACGCAAGTTATCCGGGAAGCCCTGTCCAATATTGATATTGAAGACCTGCTGCCCGATGAAGATGTTGTCATTACGCTGTCGCGTCGTGGATACATCAAACGTACCATGCTCTCTACCTATCAGCAGCAACGCCGTGGTGGAAAGGGCATTGCTGGTGTGCATACGGGTGATGACGACTTTGTACAGGAATTTATCGCTACAACAAACCACCAGTACATCCTGATGTTCACGAATAAGGGCAAGATGCACCAGCTCAAGGTGCATCAGGTTCCTGAAGGCAGTCGCATAGCCAAGGGTGTACACATCGCCAACCTCGTGCCGCTGGAAAAAGACGAATGGATCACCACCATTTTGACAGTGCGCGAGTTTTCGGAAGACAAGTTCTTCTTCTTTGCGACACGCAAGGGCATGGTCAAGCGTTCGAGCGCCTCGCTCTATGCCAGAAGCCGCAAGAACGGTCTGCTTGCGGTGGGACTGCGTGAAGATGACGAGCTGATCATGGTGCGCGAGATCAACGATGACAATTTCGTTGTTCTGGCGACTGCGGATGGCATCGCTATCCGCTTTGGCTGTACCGATGTCCGCAACATGGGACGTGGTGCCGCCGGGGTCAAGGGCATTGCGTTGCGTCAGGGCGATACCGTGGTGTCTTGTCTGGTGCTCACTGAAGACAGCCCCGCGATCATGACGCTTTCAGCACTGGGGTACGGCAAACGCACCAACATTGATCTCTACCGCATCCAGAGCCGAGGCGGTAAGGGGATCATCAACTTCAAGGTGACGCCCAAAACAGGCCCTGTCATCGGTGCCAAGTCTGTTCTGGACGACGAGGCGCTGGTGCTCCTCACCTCCACAAACAAGATCATGCGCATGGGTGTGGATGAAATCCGTTCGGTCGGACGCGCCACCATCGGCGTCCGGCTGGTGAAGCTCGACGAAAGCGCACGGGTTGTCGGCTTTGACACCGTGAGTGCTGATGCAGAAGTCCTTGGTGACAGCGCTCTTGAGGACGTTGTTCCAGTGGGAGATGACGCTGTGGAAACACCGCAGGACGCGCATCAGGACTAGCTCATGAGGTACGCTGCAACTGTTCTGTTCGCCGCTTGCAACTGGATACGTCCGTTTGCGGTGGTGCTGTGTCTGGCTTGTGCGCTGGTGGCTTGCGAACGTGTGCCTTTTGGCGACGATCTCAAGGATGCGCGCAAGGCCATGGCACAGCGGGACTGGGCCAGTGCGGAGAAGTATCTGGAACGGTATCTGCGGACAGAGGAAGATCCAAAACACCGTTGGGCGGCGTGGAAAGAACTGCTCGATGTGGCGGATCAGGGGAATCTGGGGCCGGACTGGGTTGTGGACTATCTGGAAACCATGCTGGTAGAGTTTGGGGATCACCCGAATCGGGCGCGGGTGATCCTGCGGCGGCTGGGAGATGCGAACGAAACCGCACGGCGTTATGAACGTGCGGCGCGGTATTTTACTCTGTTGCTGTTGGAGCCGGGCTTGCCGCTTGAAGAGAGTGTTGCGATCCACCGCAGACTTGCGGCACTCAACACGCACCTGCGGCGGTTTGATGTGGCTGAAGAAGTGCTGCAAAGTTGCCTTGCTCTGCCGGTCGGTGAAAATCTGCAAGCCCAATGTCTTTTCGATCTGGCAGACACCGCAGCCGCACGCGAACACCTTGATGAGGGCGAACGGCTGGCCTTGCAGGTGCTTGAGATGCACACCGCTTCAGCAGAACTCCGAGGGCGTGCAGGATTCATTGTGGCTGATATTCAGGAGCAGCGGGGGCAACTGAGTGCAGCGCAAAAGACCTTTGAATCCATTCAAGAAACCTACCCCAACCCCCTCGTTATTCAAAACAGACTGGATTATCTCAAGAAAAAGATGAAGGCGAAGCAATAGGAGAACAAACCGATGACAGATCAGTTTCCGACGTACCGGGCACAGATGGAATATGTGTGCCTCGGCTGTGGTTCGCGCCACCCTATCGACGAGTTGCTCTACACCTGTCCTTCGTGTGGCGGGGTGTTTCTGCTTGAAGATACGACGTTTGACAGCTTGAAGGCGCACGACGGTGCGTACTGGCGGAACCTTTTTGACAGTCGGGCAGGGACGCGAAATACGGCCTTGCGCGGGGTCTTTCGGTTCTATGAGCTGATGGCGCCGGTTCTGGAAGCGCAGGACGTGATCTACCTTGGCGAAGGCAACACCCCGATCATTGAAGGCGCACCCGCTCTGCAAAAGCAGTTTGACGCCTCCTTTGCCTTCAAGAACGACGGACAAAATCCCAGCGCCTCGTTCAAGGACAGAGGCATGGCCTGTGCGTACAGTTACCTGAAAGCCCTTGTCCGCAAGCACGGCTGGGATGAAGTCCTGTGCATCTGCGCCTCCACAGGCGACACGTCCGCAGCAGCCGCACTCTACGGCGCGTATGTGGGCAGTCCTATCAAGACAGCCGTGATTTTGCCGCAAGGTAAAGTCACACCACAGCAGCTTTCGCAGCCGCTTGGCAGTGGTGCTACCGTGCTTGAAGTTCCCGGAGTGTTTGATGACTGCATGAAGGTTGTTGAATATCTGGCAGAGCAGTACCGTGTGGCGTTGCTCAACTCCAAAAACAGTTGGCGTATACTGGGGCAAGAGTCGTATGCCTATGAAGTGGCTCAGTGGTACAATTGGGATCTGGCGGAGAAGGTGCTGTTTGTGCCTGTTGGCAACGCTGGAAACATCACGGCGATCATGTCTGGTCTGTTGAAATTGCACCGTCTTGGCATCATCGAAACACTTCCACGGCTGTTTGGTGTGCAGTCAGAACACGCTGATCCTGTCTGGCGCTATTACAGCGCACCCAAAGCCACCCGGCACTACGCGCCTGTAGAGGTGCAACCGAGTGTGGCGCAAGCCGCTATGATCGGCAATCCCGTATCGTTCCCACGGGTACAGTGTCTTGTTGCGGCGTATGAAGCGGCTGGGGGTGCCTTTGACGTGGTACAGGTTACCGAACAGGCGATCATGGACGCTACCATCACCGCCAATCGGCACGGCCACATCGTTTGTACACAAGGCGGCGAATGTCTGGCAGGCCTTCAGAAGGCACGCGCAACCGGACTTGTCAGGCGCGATGAGAAGGCTGTGCTTGACTCCACCGCCCACGCACTCAAGTTCGCTGATTTTCAAAACATGTATTTCTCGAACCGTTTTCCTGAAGCCTATGCGGTCAAGCCGGACGCGCACCTTGCCAACACCCCGGAATTGATTGTTGAACCGGCAGAAAAGGCGCGTCTTTGTGCCAAAGAGTTTACGCAGACGGCTGCGCGTGCTGTTGCCGCTCGTCTGGGATTGACAGGCAAAGCAACGCCCGCAACATCGAGATAAAGATCGTGCTCTGGTCGGGCGTTTCTCAGCTTTATGTATGTCCGAAAAGACTTGACACCTATCTGTTCGGACGCTAAGGCAAGGGTGACGTTGCGAAAGCTATGGTCGAAGGCAGAAACCAAATCAGGATTGCTTGACGATCCGAAAAACGTGGAGGAGAAAGACAATGGGTTGGACTGTTACGGTTGATAACGACAAGTGCGTTGGTTGCGGCGAGTGCGTGGACGTGTGCCCGGTTGAAGTCTATGAACTGAACGACGGAAAATCGAATCCGGTGCATGAAGAAGAATGCCTGGGCTGCGAATCCTGCGTTGAAGTGTGCGAAGTCAGCGCCATTACCGTTGAAGAAAATTGATCACAATTGATACTCTTGCCCCTGTTGCCTGTTTCCGTCTGAGGAAATACGCACAGGGGCACTTTTGTATCTAGTACAGAGTATTTTTGAAACGCTGCACGTTTCAAAAATGCATTTTGCCGAAAAACGTCGTTTTCGGCAAAATCCACGCCGCTTCGCGGCGGCTGCCGCGCTTGCGTCAGCAGAGCCTTTTCAGAATAAAAAGGCTCTAGACCATTTTAACAGCAAAAATACCCACCCCCCCCTTCCATTTTTCACATTCTTACCTATTATTTCTATCATGACCCAAAGCATACCTGATCTTACCCCCATATTCGCCGCGTATGAGACACTTGTAGCTGAGGCTGACGCCGTATTCTCCCGTGTCAGCCAGCTTCACCCGGATTGTGTGACCTGCAAATCCGGCTGTAGCGACTGCTGCAACGCCATGTTTGACCTCAGCCTTGTGGAAGCGCTCTATGTGAACCACAAATTTCAGGAAACATACGGCTACGGCGCGGTTCGTTCCACGCTTCTTGAGGCCGCTGCCGATGTAGACCGCAAGCTCACCCGCATGAAGCGGGAATATTTTCGTCAACTGCGCGACGCCAAGGCTTCAGAAGAAGCCATTGCCGAAGTGCTGCAAGAAGCGGCAAAAGTCAGAGTGCGTTGCCCCTTGCTGGGACAAGACGACAACTGTGCGCTGTATGCTTTTCGACCCATCACCTGTCGCTTGTACGGCATCCCGCAGGTTATAGGTGGCAAGGCGCATGTCTGTGGCAAATCCAGTTTTGCGCCGGGTGTTGGCTATCCTACGGTGTATATTGACAAGATTCAAGAAAGTCTGGACAAGCTCAGTCTTCAGATTCAAGAAGCTGTGGCCTCTCGTTTCAAGGAATTGCACACGGTGTATGTCCCTGTTTCCATGGCTTTGCTCACCACCTATGACGCTGCCTACCTTGGCATTGGTCAAGCGCCTGCTGAGAAGCCAAGCCTCTGAAGGAGTCGTAAATGATTTCTGCAACCATGTGGCGCGACAGTACACGTCAGGAACTGACTTCAGATCAGGCGTTGCTCAAAAAAGACATTTACGACCGGATGAACCCGCGTCGGCGAAAGTTCATTGACCGGATTGGGTACGATGAATGGGACCCCTTCCAGAAGCCCAATGAACCTCTGGATATGCGTATGGATGTTTCCAAACGCACCACGCAGCAGCTTATCCACGAGTTTCTTCACTCCCTCGGTGATCGCTCTGTAGGCAATGATTTCAGCAAGGGTGCGCTTGACTGTGCTCTTGGCATTGTGAACAAGGATGAACGCTATCTCGGTATATTCGAGTTTTGCGTATGGTATGAACAACTTCTCAAGAAAGAGGGTCTGGTGCATGAAGGAACAGTACAGCAACGTTGATGATTATATTGCGGATCTGAAAGCTGAAATAGCACAGAATGAAAATTGCGCGAACCATCATTATAATCTTGGTGTAGCCCTGCTCAGTAAGGGCGATTTTATGGCTGCCGAAGAGTCCTTTTTAACGACAGTACGCAATTCGCCCCACCTTGCCGAAGCCTATGTGCAGCTTGGGGGCATCTGTCTGCATCGGGGTGATCTTGATGGGTGTCTGCGTTACAATGAAGAAGCGGCTAACTGTCGTGCCAAGTTCCCTGTGCCGTGGGGCAACATCGGGTTTGTGCATCTTCAGCGTGGCGACGCCTCTAAAGCTGTCACTGCCCTCAAGAAAGCCCTGAGCTGGGACCCTGACTTCATTCAGGCCATGGCAACGCTTGGTGCGGCCTATTTCATGCTTGGTGACTACGACGCCAGCATTGAAATCAGCAACAAGGCCATTGCCAAAGAAGCGAACTTCGCCCCTGCATGGAACAACCTTTCGCTTGCCTGGTTTGAAAAGGGCGACCGCCAAAAAGCCGCTGAATACGCCACCAAAGCCGCAGAACTCGGCTTTGATGTCCGCCCTGAATATCTGGAAGAACTGAAAAAGTAAGCAAACTTGGGGGAATCTTTTGTGAAAAAGGTTCCCTCTTTCCTAAAGCCTTTTCAACGTGAAAAGGCTCTAAAACACCCTGCTCCATCTGACGATTCAGCCTTCCCTCTTCCCTCCGAGGCGTGTATGAAAAAAGTTATTATCCTGACGACTGGTGGGACGATTGCCATGCGCTCTGACGCCTCACGCGGGGTTGTGCCTGCGGTGGGAGGGCAGGAGCTGATTGATTCGGTTCCGGGTCTGGGGCTGGTGTGCCCGCTTGAGGTTGAAGAATTTTCCAACATCCCCAGTCCGCACATGACACCGCGTCGGATGTTTGCGCTGGCAGACAAGGTGGAAGAGCACCTTGGGCACGATGATGTGGCTGGGGTTGTCATCACCCACGGGACAGATCTGCTTGAAGAGACAGCCTATTTGCTGGATTTGATGCACGGCAACGAGAAGCCGGTGTGCCTGACCGGCGCCATGCGCTCGGCAGAAGAAATCAGTCCTGATGGCCCTGTGAACCTGCTGTGTGCGGTGCGTACCGCCGTGTGTCCGAGTGCCCGGCGCAAGGGCGTTCTGGTGGTCATGAACGAAGAAATCCATGCCGCACGAGAAGTTGTCAAATCGCACTCCGCCAACACCGAGACGTTTGTGTCGCCCTTCTGGGGGCCACTGGGTTATGTTGATCCAGACCGGGTGGTGTTTCGGCGGGAACCGCTGGGCAGGCAGATCCTCAGACCCAGCCAGCTCGTGGGAGATGTGCATTTGATCAAGCTCGTGAGCGGCTCAGACGCAAGCGTTGTGGATTTTTTGACAGAGCGCGGGGTGGCTGGTCTGGTGCTTGAAGCCTTTGGGCGGGGCAACGTGCCGCCTGCGGTGCTCCCCGGCATTCAGCGCGCTGTTGCAAAAGGCATCCCGGTGGTCATCACGACACGAACCGTTGCCGGACGGGTTCTTGATGTCTATGGGTATGAAGGTGGCGCAAAGACCATCCTGCAAGCCGGGGCTATTCTTGGGGGAGAAACCAGCGGCCCCAAGGCGCGCCTCAAGCTCATGCTTGCGCTTGGTCTGACTTCATCTCGTGACGAACTGGCTGCGTTTTTTGACACACCGTAACGCGAGAGTTAAAATTCTCCCCCCCACCTCGTTTCCGAATTGGGGGGGCTTCACGTCAGAGCATTTTGCTTTTGAAACACGCTGTGTTTCAACGCATCGCCGCGTTGCGGCGGCTGTCGCGCTTGCGTCAGCAGAGCATTTTCAAAATAAAAATGCTCTAATACCAGATTGTTTTGAGCTGTTCTTTGGTGTAGCCCTGATTGCCCATGCACCATTCAAAATAGTTTGACCATTCCAGTCCTCCACCCCAGGCGTTTCGGGAACCGTTGACCATAGAGTTGGTCTGCGTAGTACACTGGTTCTGTGCCGCCTGAAAGGCTTCCTCTTGCGGGGTCTGCTGCTGGGTGGCACAGCCACCGAGTAACAGAAGTGCTCCGGCAACAGCCATTGTCTTGACGATAGCCTTCATAATGCCTCCTTATGGGATATACAACTCCGGGCTGTGAGACAGAAAGCGTTTTTTCGACCCGTTGTGCCCACTATACGGAGCTTCAGAAAATCGGCAATGGGGTATAGCTGAGTATCATAGAGACTCTCAACTCTGGCTGACAGAGGCATTTACAAGCGGGCGATTTTGCCTCAGAATCAGAAGACACCGGGATAGCCGGCAGGTTGAATGCAAGGAGCAGTGTGTATGTGTGGGATCATCGGTTATGCCGGGCATCGTCCGGCGGTTCCTGTCATTGTTGAAGGTCTTCGCCGTCTTGAATACCGGGGGTACGACTCCGCCGGGGTGGGCTTTGTGCAGGGGAAAGAACTGCATGTCATCAGGGCCGAAGGCAAACTGACGGCGCTGGAAGAAAAACTCGCGCACATCCCGAATACCGTTGCTGTCAACGGCATCGGGCATACGCGCTGGGCAACGCACGGTGTCCCTGCCGAGCGCAACGCGCACCCCCATGTGGGGGGCAACGGTGAGCTTGCCCTCATCCACAACGGCATCATCGAAAACTTTCAGGATCTGAAAGAAACACTGCTCGCCAAGGGCTATGTCTTCCAGTCCGAAACAGATACCGAAGTGCTCGCCAATCTCATTGCAGAAGGGCGCAAAAACCAGCCCACGATGCTGGAGGCCTTTGCATGGGCGTTGCGACAGGCGCACGGGGCGTATGCCGTAGCCATGGTCGCGCTCGACGATCCTGGCACCATCTTTGCAGCGCGGATGTCAGCGCCGCTCGTGCTGGGCATCGGCGTTGGTGAACACTTTGTCGCGTCAGACATCCCGGCTTTTTTGCCGTACACCCGCGACGTGGTGTTTCTTGACGACGGCGAGATTGTCTGCATCACCGACAACGACTGGAAGGTGCTGTCGCTTGAAACCCTTCTGCCCGTAGAAAAAACGGTTCAGACCATCCAGTGGGACATGCAGGCAGCGCGCAAGGGTGGCTTCAAGCACTTCATGCTGAAGGAAATTTTCGAGCAACCCCGCGTCATCACAGACTGCCTCGCGGGTCGGGTGGACGAGGCCTCTGGAAAGGTCATCTTGCCGGAACTGGACGCGCTTCCTGTCCCGGCACGGCTGCGCATCATTGCGTGCGGTACGTCCTACCACGCGGGCATGTGGGGACAGCATCTGTTGGAAGATTGGGCACGGATGCCGGTTATTCCTGAAATCGCGTCAGAATTTCGCTACAGAAACGTTATTCTGGAACCAGACGACATGGTGATCGTCATCAGTCAGTCCGGCGAAACCGCAGACACGCTTGCGGCGTTGCGGCTGGCAAAGCAGAAAGGCTGTACGGTCATTGGCCTGTGCAATGTCGTGGGCGCGTCTATCCCGCGAGAAGCGGATGCGGTCATCTATACGCAGGCTGGCCCAGAAATCAGTGTGGCGTCCACCAAGGCCATGTGTAGCCAGATGGTCATCATGGCGCTCATGGCGCTGTACTATGGACAACGCAAGGGACTGCTCGATGTTGAGACCAGGCGCAAGGCGCTTGCCGCACTCCGAGGCTTGCCGCAGCAACTTGAAACCGCGCTCCCCGGAATGCGTGAAACCGCGCAGACCTTGGCGCAGACGTATTCCACGGTGCGCAGTTTCTTCTATCTTGGACGCGGGCACGCCTTCCCGCTGGCTCTTGAAGGCGCGCTGAAGCTCAAGGAAATCTCCTACATCCATGCGGAAGGCTACGCCTCAGGCGAGATGAAGCACGGCCCCATCGCGCTCATTGACCCGGACTTCCCGACCTTTGCGCTGGCCTTTGACGACGCGCTGTTCCCGAAGGTCAAGTCCAACATCGCCGAAGTGCAGGCTCGGCGGGGGCCTGTCATCGCGCTTGCCAATCCGGGTGCGAGTCTTGAGGTTGACCATCTCTGGACAATCCCAGCCGTGTGGGGGCCACTGGCTGCCTTTCTCGCGCTGCCTGCCATGCAGCTTTTCAGCTATGAAATGGCGGACTACCTCGGCAAAGACGTTGACCAGCCCCGCAATCTGGCGAAAAGCGTGACAGTAGAGTGAACGCGCTTTACAGCACCGCTCCACATGGCTACAGTGAAAAACAGGCACGATTGTAAACAGGCGTATCTTTCAGGAGATCCTATGTCTCAGTATACAGCGCTATTAGAGAAACTCGAAGCCCATCCGCACACTTGGCTTGTCACGGGTGTGGCGGGCTTTATTGGCTCCAACTTGTTGCAGACTTTGCTCACACACGGGCAACGGGTTGTGGGACTGGACAATTTTCTTACGGGGTATCAACGCAATCTGGACATGGTGCAAGGTGCGGTCAGTCCAGAGCAATGGCGTTCGTTCCACTTTGTAGAAGGCGACATCCGCAATCTTGAAACCTGTCATCAGGTCTGTGAGGGCGTGGATCATGTGTTGCATGAAGCGGCGCTTGGCTCGGTGCCCCGCTCTATTGATGACCCGCTCTTGTCCAACAGTTGCAACATCGACGGCTTTGTGAACATGCTTGTCGCGGCGCGGGATGCGGGTGTGGGGAGTTTTGTGTACGCTGCGTCCAGTTCAACCTACGGTGATGAGCCGACATTGCCGAAGCGTGAAGAGCTGATCGGTGCGCCGTTGTCGCCGTATGCGGTGACAAAGTATGTCAACGAACTGTACGGCGATGTGTTTGCGCGTTGCTACGGCTTTACAACCATTGGTCTGCGCTATTTCAATGTCTTTGGACAACGCCAAGACCCGTATGGGGCGTATGCTGCTGTCATCCCGCAGTGGTTTGCGGACATGACCAACGGCAAGACGGTTTATGTGAATGGAGACGGTGAAACGTCACGCGATTTTTGTTACATCGACAACGTGGTGCAAGCCAATCTACTGGCCTCTTGTGCGCAGGATGAAGCGCGGAACATGGTGTACAATGTCGCGTTTGGACAGCGCACCACACTCAACGAACTGTTTGCGCTCATTCGTGAAGAAGTGGTGCTGCACAAGCCAGAAGTCGCACAAGCAACGCCTGTTCACCGCGAGTTTCGCGCTGGCGACGTGCGGCATTCTCTCGCAGACATCACCCGCGCCCGCACGCTGTTGGGATTTGAACCAGAGTTCAATGTCCGTCAGGGATTGCGCCTTGCTGGCGACTGGTACGCGGCAAATCTGTAAGCAAGGCATGGGGAACCCTTTCTGAAGAAAGTTCTCGCTTTTTCCTGTCCTCTTTGTATAAAAAGTTTTTTTTGCAATAAAAAGCCTTGGTTGCCGTTTGTCAGCCAAGGCTTTTTTACGTTTACAAGGCTCTTTACTACAAGGACGTGCGCCGCGCCACAACGCAGCGTGGATTATGGGTAACACGCTGGTTTTTTTCAAAAGATCACCTGTGTATTTCTACGGTGTCAAGCGTGCGCTGTGGCATTTTTGTTTGACACCTCTAGTACAATTGTCTATCAAACGAGGGACGTAC
>JAVVPW010000010.1:0-24098 GCA_036655575.1 Bilophila sp. | reverse complement strand
CCCGCAAAAAGTAGCACCTTACGGTCTGAAAGTGTTACTTACCGTGTTTTTCTCTTGTGCTTTTGAGCACGTTTGGGGCGTTTCGTGCGCGCTCACTCGCCTGATTTGAGCATCTCCCAGTATTTTTCGTAGAGTTCTCTTGCTTTACCAAGACTAGCGGTGATTTCTCCCCTTGCCATTTCTGTGCTGTCAGGAAGAATGACTTTGCTCTTGGCGTAGAGGGGTTTCAAGAGTTTTTGTGCCGCAAGATTTGGCGTAGAATAGTTGTATTCTTCGACACAGAGCTTGGCTATTTCAGGGCGCAACAGGTAGCTTATGAACTTGTGCGCGTTGTCTTTATGTTCTGCTCCAACCGGAATCGCAAAATTGTCGAGCCAGATCATGAAACCTTCTGCCGGAACGATGAATTCCAGATTGGGGTTTTCTTGCATGGCGATGAAGGCGTCACCGTTCCAGCAAAAGCCGATCATGACTTCTTCGCTGATGAAGGCCTGCTTGGTGGCTGTCACGTCAAACACGCGCACGGAGGGCTTCAGCTTTTTGAGCCATGCGTAGGCTTGCTGAATCTCTTCCGGCTTGGTGCTGTTGATGGAATGCCCGTTGACCCGCAGACCGACGCCGAGGGTGTCGCGCATGTCGTCAGAAAGCAGCACCTTTCCCGTAAATTCCGGTCGAGCCAGATCTTTCCAGCTTGTGATTGTGGCAGGATCAGCGGCGGTCTTGTTCACAAGCAGCCCCACCGTGCCCCACAGGTAGGGAATGGTCAGCACATTGCCCTTGTCAAACACCAGATTCAGAGCTGCTGGGTCGATGTTCTCAAGCCCCGTGATTTTTGCCTTGTCGAGAGGCGCAAGGAGCTTGTCTTGTGCCAGCATCTCCACAAAATACCCGGACGGCACCACCAGATCATACCCCTTGCCTTGCAGGAGCTTCAGCTTGGCGTACATGGCCTCGTTGGATTCATAGGTGGAGATGGCTACCTTGATGCCGGTTTCCTTGGTAAAGCCGTTGACAACTTCCAGAGGGATGTACTCTGACCAGCAAAAGACGTTGAGTTCCTTGGCTTCTTCTGCAAACGCGGGTGAGAACAGAGCGCCAACAAGGACGAGTGCGAGCAGTATTTTTTTCACAGATGTTCCTTTACTGTTTTTTTCGAGGTTTGCTCAGGAAAAAGGCCAGCATGACAACACTGACGGTGATACAGAACATGATCGCGGACAGCGCGTTGAGGTCGGGCTTTACGCCAAGGCGCACCATCGAATAGATGCGTAGAGGCAGAATCTCAAACGTTGGCCCAGCCACGAAAAAGCTGATCAGCACATCGTCCATAGAAAGCGTGAACGCCAGCAACCAGCCCGCCAGAACGGATGGCATGATGATAGGCAAGATCACATGGCGAAAAGCCTGTCCCTCGGAAGCGCCAAGATCACGAGCCGCCTCAACAAGGTGTTCGTCAAACTCAACCAGACGCGCTAATACCGTGAGCACGACAAACGGCAACCCCAGTGTGGTGTGCGCGATCAAAAGCGTCATGAATCCTAGTGGGATTTTGACAGCGATAAAGAAGATAAGCAGAGAAATGCCCATGACAATATCAGGCGAAACCGTCAGCACATAGATGGAGCCGTGCAAGACCTTGCGCCCCGGAAACCGGGTACGGCGCAGGCACAGCGCCGCAAGCACGCCAAGCGCTGTAGCCAGACTCGCCGCCAGCGAGGCAACCGAGAGTGAATTGAGTGCCGCGTCAACAAGGGGGGCGTTGCTCATGAGCTGGCGGTACCAGTCGAGCGTAAAACCCCGCCAGTCTGCCGTGTACTTCGCCGCATTGAAGGAATACGCCACCATGATGAAGAGGGGCAGATACAAAAAGGCGTACACCACCCACAGCCAGATTTTCCCCAGTCGGCGCATCATGCCACGCCTCCTGCGGCTGTGCCAGCGTCTGGGGCAACGCTCTTTTCCTTGTTCTCCACGCGGCGGTTGGCAACGCGGTAGACAACGATGAGCAGCGCCAGCAACAGGGTCAGGATGGTGCTTGCCGCCGCCCCTAGCGGCCAGTCCCGCGCCACCAGAAACTGGTTTTTGATGAAGTTGCCGATCAGCATCCCCTTGGCACCGCCCAGAATTTCAGGAATATAGAACGCCCCCAGTGAGGGCAGAAACACGAGCATGGAACCCGCCACAATGCCGGGGAGCGTCAACGGCAAGGTGACATGCCAAAACGCTTGCAGACTCCCTGCACCAAGATCTCGCGCCGCGTCGAGCAGACGGCTGTCGAGCTTTTCAATGGAGGCGTAGAGCGGGAGCACCATGAACGGCAAAAAGGTATATAAAATACCAACAAACACCGCAAATTCCCCATACATGAGCGAGACAGGTCTGGTTGTCAGCCCCAAAGACATGAGGAGCAGGCTGATCAAGCCATTCGCCTTGAGGATAAGGATCAGGGCGTAGGTGCGGATGAGAGAATTTGTCCAGAAGGGGATGATGACAAGCAGCAGGAGCCACGGCTTGAGCCGCGCACCGGCTCTGGCGATGCGGTAGGCAAAGGGATACCCCACCAGCAGGCAGGCCAGCGTACTGGCTGTCGCCAGCCACAGCGAATCCCAGAGGATCTTCAAAAACGTCGGATCAAACAGCCGGATGTAGTTTGAAAGTGTCAGTTGCGGCAGGATAAAATCCTGTTCGCCGCGTGTGAGCACCGTGACAGCAAGCAGCCCCAGATTGGGGAGCAGCGCGAAGAGTACAAGCCATAAGGCTGTAGAACCAATCGAGAAAAAACGGAATGCGGAGAACTCAGTCGCTTTCATACGGCAACACCACTTCCCAACCGTCAACCCAGGTGACGGCGACCCGTTCCCCGTGGTTGTAGTTGATTTCCACGTCGTCTTCATTGAAGAATTCGGCAACGGAAAGGGTCTCGCCGCTGTCAAGAGCGATGGAAATATCCACGGTCGCGCCCTTGTAGACGGTTTCCTCGATGCGTCCACGCAAATGGGGCGCATCCGGCAACGTGTCCTCAGTGTCTGGTTTGAGGGAAAACACGCGGATGTCTTCCGGGCGCAGCAGCACGTTGACCGCGTCCCCGGCTACGAAGGTTCGGGTGGTGCGCAGGGGGAAGCGGGTGCCACTGATGAGCGCTTCGTACAGCCCGTTTCCAGCGGCGGAAAGGATGGTGCCGTGCAGGATGTTGATTTCACCGACAAAGCGCGCCACATAAAGGTTGGTCGGCTCTTCATAGATCGCTTGCGGGGTGCCGATCTGTTCGATGCGTCCCTGATTCATGACCACCACACGATCCGACATGGCAAAGGCTTCTTCCTGATCGTGAGTGACAAACACAAAGGTGATGCCGAGCCTGCGTTGCAAGCGCTTGATTTCAAGCTGCATGGCGCGGCGGAGCTTGTGGTCAAGGGCGCTGAACGGCTCATCAAGCAGCAACACCAGCGGCTTGTTGACCACGGCGCGGGCAATGGCAACCCGTTGCTGTTGTCCCCCGGAAAGCTGGCGGGGGCGGCGGTCAGCCATGCTTTCCAGATGCACCATGCGCAAGGCTTCCATGACGCGCTCAGGGATGTCCTCTTTGGGGCAACCTTGCATCCGCAGACCAAAGGCCACGTTTTCGCGCACGCTCATGTGGGGAAAGAGCGCGTAGTTCTGAAAGACCGTGTTGACTTGCCGCCGCTCCGGCGGGACACCGTTCACGACAACCCCGCCAAGGCGTACCTCGCCGCAATCCGGCGTCTCAAAACCAGACAGGATGCGCAGGATAGTGGTCTTGCCGCAACCGGAAGGCCCTAACAGGGTCAGAAATTCGCCATTACTGATGCGAAGATCAATACCCTCCAGAGCGCGGGTATCTTCAAAGGATTTTTCCACGCCCCGCAATTCAATAATGCAATCCTGCTCAATCATGTAAGAAAGGCCTCCGGCGGCTTTTAGGGCATGTTTCAACGTATCATTTTGAAAAAAAACGTCGCGCTGCTCTTGGTATTCGTAAAGCTCGTTGCACTCGCCTCTCGCGTTCTCTACATGAGGCGAGGGGAAGGGTCAAGAAAAGTGATACCTTTTTTTTATGGATAAACCCTTGTTCATTGAGGAGTTAGTAGAAATCATTCCATGTTTTGTCAGAAAGACGCAAAAAAAAGACTTGTCAATCCTTTCTGAACGCGCTAAGTCTCTTTTCTTCAACGGGATGTGGCTCAGTCTGGTAGAGCGCTGCGTTCGGGACGCAGAGACCGCGCGTTCAAATCGCGCCATCCCGACCAGAAAAACACAAGGGTTCGCAGAACAATCTGCGAACCCTTCTTTTGTCATGAAGGCGTTCGTAGGGGCTAGAAATGGGGCTTATTCTGTTGGAATGATGGCTTCTACGGAAAAACGGCAGGCGCTCTCCGTGCGTGTCCAGCAATGCAGCGTCTGGACATCAAATTCCATATGGGCGAAGGCTTCAAACAGGCCTGCCAGAAACCCTTCGTAATAGATACAGCTGTTGTTGCTCATGTCTTCCACGCCAGAACGGGCAAGGTCCTCAGAGATCGTGACGAGAAACGACCACGCCCCTATGCCCACAGCTTCTATCTCAAACATGCCAATGCCCATATACCGAAACGCATAGATCAGGCTTTCCGTAAAATCTTCAAACGTACTGGTGTGACCGCAACACAGTTCGTAAAAGGTTGTTCCGGTTCTCTTCCCGACTTCCTTGTAGAGTTCGTCACACTGGTTTGTGCCGAGTTTTTCTTCAAGCAGATCCCGAAGTGAGTACAGAACCAGACGGTGCGCCTCTACCCGTACCATAGCCCCCAGATTTGGGCGTCCCAGATCAGCGTCGCCGACCATGCTCCATGTAAAGGCGTATTTGCGGTTTTCCATCTGTACACTCCTGTGGACGTATCCTTTCGCATCTGGAAGGGGAAATGAGAACAAAGGCGGTACACGGTTATTCGGTTTGTGGTTTTGACGCGGCTTTGACCTCGTTCCAGAGTTCGTCCTTATCGTCGAGCGACAGCGCCACAAAATCTTGTCCCCGTTCCCGAGCAAGGGCTTCCATGCGTTCAAAACGCTCCAGAAAACGTTCTGTCGCGGCATTGAGCGCTGGGGCGGCCTTGATACCCTTGCGCCGTCCAAGCTCTACGAGGCTAAAAAGGTGATCCCCAAATTCGTGTTCAATAGCGGTTTCATCGCCAGAAGCCATCGCGTCCAGCAGTTCCAGCCATTCGGCTTCAACCTGTCGTTCCACTTCCTCATCCTCCGTCCAGGTAAAGCCCACCCGATCCGCCTTGGCGTGAATCCGATAGGCCTTGGTCAGAGGAGGCAAACCCCGAGGCAGGCTGGAATATGTCCCCTTGGGGGTGTCATCGTCAGTCGCGGCCTTTTCTTCGCGCTTGATCCGATCCCAATCTTTAAGCTGTTCGCTTTGATTGGCGTAGGTGGCGTCTGCAAACACATGGGGGTGTCGGCGGATCATCTTGGCTGTTTCCATGTCGAGCGCTTCAGCCAGCGTGGCGCCGCCCGCACGAGCCATGAGCCGACCCACAAACAACAGCAGAAACGCCACGTCACCCAGCTCTTCGCATCTCTCTGCCGGTGTGCCGGAACGGATGGCGTCCACCAGTTCGTGGCACTCTTCGATGAGGTATTCAGTCAGGGATTCCGGCGTCTGCGTGCTGTCCCACGGGCAACCGTCCGGCGCGGTGAGGCGGTCGATCACGGCGTTCAAGCGGTCAAGCGCGGCGTGGGTGGCAGCGTCAGTGGAAGCAAGGTCAGCAGAAGAAAGGGCGGCTGTGTCAGACATGGATCTTTACCTTATGCGTTGACGAAAAAAGGTGATTTTGGGAGCTGTACGTTCACGGTGCGCATCAGTGGAGTGTTTGTGGCAAGGAGCTTCTAAAGAGATCAATCATGCTTTTAACAGGGGGAACCATGCGCGAATGCTGCATGAAGTCGGCATCGGACAAAAAATAGCTGAGTAAAAAAACCATGACCCCGCAGAGCAGAAAACCTTTCAAGCCTCCCACGGCAGCCCCAGCCAGATGGTTGATCCAGTCCGCATACGCCATTTTGAGGAAAGAGTGCAGCCCGCGTGCGATGATGCTCACCACAAACATGACCATACAGAGAATGAGCACATAGGCAACAGCGTACACCCAGTCCGAGGCGGTATAGCGAGAGATGATCTTGCCCAGATCGCCGTAATAGCGACCAGCAAGCCATACGCCACCGAGAATGCCGACAAGCCCAGCCACCTCGTCCACAAAGCCCCGCAAGGCTCCACGCAGGGCAAGCAACGAGATGATAGCCAAAAGAACAACATCAAGAATATTCAGATTGTAGGGGAGGATCATGTGGTGCGTTTTGGCTGAAGGATTACAGAAGAAAGAAAACTCAGGAAAAGGTGAGGGGGAGAGCAACGCTTGGTACAGGGTTGCTCTTCCCCTCACCTGAAGGCTCTTACTTGTTGTTCAACTCCCGTTCCTGAGGGAACATGGGGAGGTAGCGGTAGGAGAGAGCCAGACACAGCCACGAGTACGCGATAACCATGAAAGACGCGCCCCATTCTGCCCAGTTTGGATTGTAGAATGCCCAGGTATCAAAGGGCAAAACCGGGATGGCAAGAGCCTGTACCGTCATGACATAGCGGTTGATGGTCACACCGATGCAAGCAAGGAGCCCGGCGGTGTAGAACAAGGTGGGGTTTGCGCGGTAACGCTTTGAGAACAACAGAACCGCAGGCACAATCCCGCAGACAATGAGTTCGGCAAAGAGCAACCACTTGCCATAGATCCAGCCGTGGAACATCTGATCGAAGGTCATACCGGAACGGGGCAGGATGTCCCAGACCCAACCGATGGTGTCAACGATCTTGAAGACCATATAGATGCTGAACATGGTTCCCGCAATCTTGCCCATAAGCTGCTTTACGTCCCAGGACACAAGCTGTTTGCCCGTAAGTTTTTCCATGAACGTACACACAAGCACGGTGAACATGGGGCCGCTTCCAACAGCAGACAGAATGTACAGAAAGAACGTCCATGGCCAGATGAAGAAGCCATCACGCAGGATGTACGGACGGGCAAAGAGCACCCCGTACATACCACCAAGGGAACCCTGATGGAATGTGGACAAAAACGCCCCGATCCCCGCAAACAGCGGCATGATGAGATGGAAGTTGTGCGCCACAGCGTGGGTCATCTTGTTGCTTATCAACTGCCGATTTTCAAGGATAAGCGGCACATATTCAATGATCAGCACCGCACAGTAGCAGGTGATGCAGAAGATAACTTCTGTGAGCATAGAGTGTACGTTGGGATGCCAGTAGCCGAACCAGGCCCGGAGCGGCTGACCAATATCGAGAACCAGAATGAGCATGGCTCCAGAATAGCAGAGGAACCCAACGACAACAGTCAGGTTAAGAATGTTTTTCAGCGGCTGTATGTTGAGCAGATAGCGCAACGCACCGGTGAAGAAAGCTCCTGCTCCAAGGGCGATGACGGCAAGGTCAAAGGTGATCCAGAGGCCAAACCCAAAATAATCGTCCAGTCCTGTTTCACCCAGACCGTAAGCCAGTACCCGGAACGCAGCATACGCGCCCCAAAGCCCCACAAGCGCAACAGGCACCAGATGCAACAGGAATTTCAGGAGCGAGCAACGCTGACAGCCCTCTGGAAAGAGAGCGGCGTCAGCAGGCAGGTTGTAGTTTTTTGCTTCCATGACCTACCCCTTGGTCTTTTCGTTTTCCAGATAATTGTCGCCAAGGCGGCGTACCCATTCCCGACGACTCAGGTAGTACACCTGCGGTTCGGTTCCTAAGCGTTCCAGAAGGCGGAAAGCCTGTGGGCTACGGCTCAGTTCATAGACCTTGTGTTCAGGGTTTTTGGAATCCCCAAAACTGATAGCCCCGTTCGGGCAGGCTTCAGTACACGAGGTGACATAGGCACCATCGGGCAGATCATTGGGATCACGCTCTTCAGCGCGAGCCAGCGCCTTGGCAGCCATGAGCCGATGGTGGCAGAAGGTGCATTTTTCCACCACCCCACGCGGACGTACAGAGACATCGGGGGTGAGGGTTTTTTCCATGCCTTCAGGCCAGATCGGGTCATGCCAGTTGAAGTACCGAGCATGGTAAGGACACGAGGCCATACAGTACCGGCAACCGATACAGCGGGGGTAAACCTGACTGACAATCCCGCCGTCTTCTGTTTTGTCGGTAGCCACAACCGGGCACACCGACACGCACGAAGGCTTGCCACACTGCATACAAGGACGTGGCAGGAACGCGGTGTCGTGCTCCGGGAAGGCCTTGCCGTTGGAGAGCCTGTAGACCTGCATCCAGTTGATGGTGCGAACTCTGGAAGTGCCGTCTGGTGCTGGGGCGATGTTGTTTTCAGCCTGACAGGCCACCATGCAAGCCCCACACCCTGTACACTTGTCAAGATCGACGACCATCGTCCATTTCTTGTCGAATTCTTTCACTTCGGACATACGCTCTATCCTTACGCTTTCGTGACGTTCACGCGGGCGTCATTCCACATGGCAAGTCCCGCAGTGCCGGGTTCCTCCACCACAGAGACAAGGGTCATGACATTCATCCCCTTACCACCATTGAAAGTTTCAAAGGCAGTATGCCCGAAGCCCAGAGTCAGAGCCACGGTGTCGTTGGTAACGCCTTCAAAGACCTTCAGGCGCGCGGTGACGGTTCCAGCCTTGCTTGTAAGCGTGACCAGATTGCCGTCATAGAGTCCGAGCTTCTTTTGGGTGGCACCGTTGACGCGAGCCACGAGCACGTTCTTGTTCAGCTCGTCAGGCGTGATGGTCTTGGTGTTGAACGGCGGGATGGCGGTTTCAGCGGTGCCAAGGGAGAGCTTGTTGACAAAGCCCACGGCAAGCTGACCTTTCTCCAGTCCAGCCGGAGTCTTTTGGAGCGCCTCGCCCAGTTTCCCACCAAACGCGACACAATCCAGACTGACGGGAAGGCTCTGTTCGTTCACAGCCGGAGTGCCGTTTGAGAGTTCCGTCCAGTCCGCACCAACAGCTTGCGCTTTGGCCTTGAGCATGGAAACCACATCTTCGTAACCAAGATCCATACCCAACGCGGCGGCGGTCTGAAGGAGCACTTCCCCCGCAGGGCGGGCTTCGTGCAGCGGTTCGATCACAGGTTGCACCAGTGCGTGGATGGCGGCGGGGTATCCGAAGGGATAGGCCACGTCGTCGTACCGTTCCAGCCCAAGGGCAGCGGGCAGCACCAGATTGCAGCACATGGCGGTCTCGTCAAGGAAGGACGAGAAGGATACGGAGAACCCGGCTTTTTTGAACAGCGCGGCGATGCCCTTTCCGGGCAGGGCGTACACGGGATTGGCTTCATAGAACATGAGCATGTTGCTTTTTGCAACCTGCCCTGTTGCCACGCCCTCGGCGTGTGCCACGAGATCGTGCCACATCATGCTTTCATAGTCGCGGGCACCAGCAACCACAGGTTTCCCCGTGGGTACAGCGTGCAACCCACCAGGCTTGTTCACTCGCCCAAGCAGCGCGTTGAGCGCGATGCCGAGCATGACCGGAGTGGCGCCACCACCTTGATCCATGTCTGAACCCACAATCACGAGCGGCGCTTTCGCCTTTTTCAGCTTGTCCACCAGTGTTGTGAATTGGGCTAACGTGAGGCCTGTGGTTGCGACAACCTTTTCAGGTGACCAGCCCTCAGCGGCCTTTTTGAAGGATTCCAGATGCGCAACAGCCGGAACAGGCAAACCCGCCTGCAGGAGCTGATGGGCAAGGCCAAGCAGCAGCACAGTGTCTGTCCCCGGTTTGATCGGGAGCCACATGTCTGCGCCGGTTGCGGTGTTGTTTTGCACGGGGCCAGCAAAGGCAAGTTCCATGGTCGGCGCTTCGCCAGCAGGGCGCGAAGCCCCCCATGCCCGGCGGTTGCACACCACGGTGCCAAAACTTTCAAGCACATTCGCGCCTACAGCCAGCACGAAATCGCTGTGTGCGAAATCGTACCCCACGCGACCTGTGCCGCCCATGAGTTTCCACGCTCTGGCGGTCGCTTGCGCGTCACCCGGCATGATGAAGAATCTGTCCGAGTTCATTTTGGCAACGAATGCGGAGAAGAGTTCGTTCATAGAGCCGTTTTCGTCGCCGGAGATGCAGAGCAGTTCGTTTTTGCCCCCGGCTTTGCGGGTCTGCTCAAGCTGGGTACGGAGTGTTTTTTCCGCTTCTTCCCAGGTTATTTCTTTAAACGCGCCGTCAGCCGTCCGTTTGAGGGGGCGCTTCAGACGGGCGGGACTGTAGCGCATCTGCACTTCAGTTGCTGCGAGAGAGGAAACGCCGCCCAGACTGAGCGGGTTGTCTGGGTCGCCAAGGACACGGACAGGGCGTCCGCCTACAAGGCGAATCCGGGTGCCCACAGCCGAAGGGCAGAGTTTGCTCACGGTGCGGACATAGGTGTTGTCATTGTTGCCGTATTGGAGGGAGGGAATCCATGACCAGTTTTGCGACCAGATAGAGAGGTCGTCAAGTCCCTTCCAGACCACAGGAGTCGCCAGCGTACCCACGGCAGCCCCACCGATGAATTTCAGAAAGCCTCGTCTGTCAAGCATTGGCGTCTCCTCACTTATGGCAGACAAAGCAGGCGTTGTTGGCATTGGTGCTGCCAAGGTGATTTGGATCAGCGTGACATGCCTCACACTGCCACATCTTCATAGTGCTTTGACTGTAACCGGAAAGCCGGTTTTCCCTGAATACGGGCGGGTTCTTTGTCGCGGTCACGTCAAGGTGGCACAGACCACAAAGTTCTCTTTCCGTAAATTCGTGGCACACGTTGCAGTTTTTAAGGGAGTGTGCAGCGTGGTTGAAGTAGACGTTGTCCGGCTGCTTCTGGTAAACGTTCCACGTTACTTCCTTGTCCTTGCGAACGTAGTCGTTGACATAGTCCCTTTCAGCCTTGCTGGTACCAAGGAGCTGGGCGTGACAGGCAGCGCAGTCCTTGGTCTCAGGAAGTCCAGAAAAGGTTCCGTCCGCACGAAGGTGGTGGCAGTCGGAGCAGTTCAGAGCCGCATCTTTGAGATGCGTGTCGTGACTGAATTGTACAGGCTGCTGTTGTTTGCTGAACATGAGCTCTGGAAAAATCCACCAGCCAAACACGAGTGCAACGACAAGGCCAAGGAGAAACGGTGCGAAACCGGCTCCTGAGTGTTTTGTCCGCTTGCCTTCCTCCGCATGGGAGGGTGCGTTGTTCTGCCTATCCTCCATACCCTTCGCCTCTTGAAATGAGTGTGTTGCAAAAAACACTGTCTGCCGCAGCAGATAGCATGTGAAGCTTGTTCCCCTGGAGTCTCCTGCGCATGAACTATCCCCCTTTCATCTGCAACTTTTTTGGAAAAAGGATGTTTTCCAAAAATCCACGCGGTACTTGTCGTGCCACCGTGGGAAAGTGTGCGTGTGAACATCGGAATGCCTGTCGTCTCCATCGTCCTTATCGGGCGACCCCATAAAGGGGTGTCAAGACTACACCTCCTTTCTGCTCTACGCCAAACGTGTGTTGGCTACAGCCAAATACGCCATAGCATATAATATTCTAGTTGTTTTGAAAAGTGTTTTTCTGCCCGGTTTTTGTATTCTTCAGAAAAGGCGTTACCCCCTGTACACTCTCGCTGAGGCCAGAGACTGGGTGGTGGGCATGACTTCGACCTGGGTGATCGTCACACGCGCCGGTTTTGCGTTGACCCACCACACAATGTCTGCAATATCTTCCGCAACAAGGGGTTCTGCATCCTTGTAGAGATCCGTAGCGCGCTTGTCGTCGCCTTTGAAGCGGACGTTGGAAAATTCGGTTTCGAGCAATCCCGGTTCCACATCGGTCACCCGCACGCCGGTACCGTGGACATCGCACCGCAACGCACGGGAAAACTGGAGGACAAAGCCTTTTGTCGCGCCGTAGACATTGCTTCCGGGGTAGGCGTAGGTTCCGGCAATAGAGCCGATATTGATGATGTGCCCGCATTTGCGTTCAACCATGCTGGGAAGCACCAGTCGGGTGCAGTACATGAGACCCTTGATGTTGGTATCGACCATGGTATCCCAGTCTTCAAGGGAACATTCTTGCGCTGGTGCGGTGCCAAGCGCAAGCCCCGCACAGTTGACCAGCACATCCACGGAATCTGAAATCCCGACAAAGGCCTTTGCAACAGCGCTCTTGTCGCGCACGTCCACAGGCAGGCCAATGACCTTGCCGGGGTGCGCCTGCACCAGCTCTTTGAGCCGCTCTTCGCGCCGTCCCACAGCAACCACTGTCCAGCCTTCACGCAAAAAGCGCTCTGCCGTGGCCTTACCTACGCCTGAGGTCGCGCCAGTAATCAGAACAATAGCCATAGTCTCTCCTTTGGTTTGACAGGTTGCCTTTGCCGACAAAGGGTGGAGCCGCACTGGCTCTACCAACCCCTTGCCCGCAGGTGCTTACTTTTTTGTCTTCCAGCGGTTGTGCATCCAGAACCACTGTTCCGGGGCAAAGCGAACAGCGCGTTCGATGGCTGCGGTGATGAAGCGCGTGGTTTCGTGGATTTTACCTTCAGCGTCCCCGGTGAGGTGTGTGGTGTCGAGTGGGTCTTCCATGCGCAAGACAAAACGCTTGCCGTCACGCAGCAGAAAGATCGGCCAGACCTGCGCCTTGGCCCGCACAGCAAGCAGGGCAGGGCCTTTGTTGACCGCCGCTTCTTCACCAAGAAACGGCAGAAAAACCGCTTCATCGTGCCCTGTGTTGTGATCCACAAGAAACGCCGCGTACCCGTTCTTTTTGAGCGCTCGCAAGACAGAAAACGCCGCTTCCCTGTGTCCGAGCACCTGCGCACCGCGACTGGAACGCAGCAAGGTCGAAACATCGTTGAGCGCCTTGTTCTTGTAGGTGCGCACAACAGTCAGACGCGGGCGGGTGCTGGAGATGTCCCCCAACAGACTCGCCAGCAATTCCCAGGCCCCAAGGTGTGCCGCAACAATCACGGCAGGGCGTTCTTCGGTTGCAATGCGTGCGAGAAGATCAGGACGTTCGACACGCAGCAACGGGTGCTGAAGTCCAAAGTCTGGCGCCAGCACGCATTCCAGAAACGAACGTGCGTTGTGCTTGAAACTGTTGCGCGCAAGGGTTGTCGCGGTGTCAGAGGAGCAGGCAATGTGCTTTGTGATGTTGTCTATGGCAAGGCGGCGGCGGGAACCAAGCGTGTGCCAGAGCAGGGTACCAAGGCCGTTGCCAGCAAGACGGATGCCAGAAAAGCCCGTTTTTGCCAAAAGTTCAGCGCAAAAAAGCAGTGTTCGGGAAGAAAGACGCATTGTGACTCCGTGTTCAGTGTGGGGCCTTTTGAGGGAAAACATCGTTCTCCCCACAATAGACAGTGCATTGCGCCGGTGGCTTCAGGGCGTTGAGTTTTGCCTCAAGGATCCGCCGCTCCGCTTCCAGACCTTCGGGGGTGTGGGTGTCGTGCGTGACCGTGTAGGCATCGCCACAGAGCATCCATACCTTGCTGAAGGGCAACGGAAGCTGAAATTTATCCCAACTGTTGAAGATTGTTCGTTGTTCCATGAAGAGGCGGATGGGGACGAGCGGCGAACCTGCACGGTTGGCAAGGAAGATAGCACCTTCCTTGACTTCATGACGCGGGCCGCGTGGGCCATCGACTGTGATGCAGGCGCACAAATTGTCTTCACGCATCCGTCTGGCGGCAGAGAGCAAGGCTCTGACCCCGCCGCGAGAGCTGGAACCACGAGCGGTTTCAAGCCCCATCCGCTCCAGAACGCCAGCAAGCAGGTCACCGTCTTCACTCTGGCTGACCAGCGCGATGATATTGAGCTGGCGCTTGAGGTAGATGAGCGGAAACAGCTCATCGTGCCAGAGGCAGAGCATCACCGGCAGACCCTGTTTGGTGGTGTCTTCGATAGCGGCACGGTTGGTTTCTGAATAGCGCAAGGTGAGGCACCACAGGCGGTACAGCCAGTAGAGCGGTGCTGAGAGAAGCCGCATGACAGGTCGGGTAACAGATTTGGGGAGGTGCATGGTCGGTGCTCTGGGGTTCAGGTCAAAAGAGGCCTGCGGCAACGGGTCTGAGGGAGCCGCACCCTTTTCAGCCGTCCTACGGCGTTTCTACTCTGCGCACAATCCACGAAGCGTGATTGGGGGGGCCTGCGCCGAGTCCGGGGGCGTAGGCGTGGTGCAGACAGTGATTGAGATAGTGTTGCGCGTGGGTTATGGCGTCTTGTATGGTCATGCCAAACCCAAGGAAGGTAGCGATAGCGGCGGAAAGGGTGCAGCCGGTGCCGTGATTGTTTGTGGTCTTCACGGCTGGTTGCGACAGGGACAGGAGCGGTTGATCGGGAAGAGCCAGCCAGTCGGTGAAGGCGCTCGTGTTGTCGAAATGTCCGCCTTTAATCAGAACCGCCTTGGAACCGATGCGCAACAGCGCCCGTGCGGCGGCGTCCACGTCTTCAACGGTGTTGATTTTCATACCGGTGAGGAGTTCGGCTTCTGGGCGGTTGGGCGTGAGCAGATCTGCGCCGGGCAGGATGTGCCACTTGAGCGCGTTGACCGCGTCTTCACGCAACAGGCGTTGCCCGCTCTGGCTCACGCAGACAGGATCGACAACCAGCGGAAAACTGCGTCCGCGCAGGCCTGCTTCCACGGCTTCGATGATGCCAGCGGAAAAAAGCATCCCGGTCTTGGCAGCGGCGATGGGAAAGCCGTCGCGCACGGATTTGAGCTGACGACTGACAAATCCCGGTTCGGGCGCGTGGATACCGTCAACACCAAGGCCGTTTTGAGCCGTCAGCGCAGTGATCACGCTCATGGCGTAGCCACCGAGGACGGTGATGGTCTTGATGTCCGCCTGAATACCGGCTCCGCCGCCGGAATCAGAACCGGCGATGGTCAAAATGCTGGGTGGCGTTGGCATAGGCTCTCCTTAGAGCATTTTGCTTTTGAAACACTCTGTGTTTCAACGCATCATTTTGGGGAAAAACGTGGTTTTCCCCAAAATCCACGCCGCGTTGCGGCGGCTGCCACTTTCGTGTCAGCAGAGCATTTTCATCCTGAAAACGCTCTAGAGTATGTCGCTTGGCTCAGATGTCCTGCGACACTCGCGCCGCCTTTTGGCGGCACACGGTTGGCATTTCCGTATCAATCAAACAAGGCAAGACCACCATAAACGCCTTGCCCTTTTCGGACAAGAGACAAACCCGCCGTCTGTCCGGGCAGAGCAGGGCGTACTGTCAGGCCAAACATGTCGAGCGTCTCTGTAAGCGGTCTTCCGAGCAGAAAGGGAAGAAAGGAAGGCGAGATGTTGCCGCGCTCAACACACAGCGTGCGGAACGAGATGTCATAGCGGATGGTTTCAAGCAGCGCTTCAGTGGCTTCTTGTTCGGAAGGGCTTCCGGGATTGAGGGGGGGCAAGACCAGCCGAGCGAGCGGTGCGACACGCGCAAAGGCGCAGGTTTCTTCATGCGCAAGGATGAGTTGCGACCATTCTTCAGGCGCACCTACAGCGTGCAGGAGTGCCGTGCGTGTGGCTCTGTTGGTGGCGTACAGGGCGCTGATGGCTCGTGTATCGGAACAGTCCAGTGCGCGGCACTGCGCAGGGCGATGCGCATAAATCCTGCATCCTGCCACCAGCTTGCCCGTCTCGTCCTCCACGTCCTGGAGAAAGCGACACGTCCAGCCCGCATCCCCGGCAGGGGGCGCGATTTTGACGCATTCTTCTTCGAGAGGCAACAAGGTACCCGCAACATCGTCACGAGCCAGTTCCCCCTTGCGCAACGTCACCAGATCCGCAAGCCCAGCCTTTGTCGGTTCTTTGTCTTCAGCAAACCGCGCAAGCAACGTCAGATCTTCAAGGTGCAGAACCGCGCCACCAAGCTGACAACACTTCCCGCACCGCGTACACGTTGGCATGACGTACTCCTTTATCACATCCCCAGATAGGCCTTTTGCACGTCGGTGTTGGCAAGGAGGCGGTCGGCGGCGTCTTCCATGACGATGCGTCCGTTTTCCATGACATAGGCACGGTGGGCGATTTTAAGTGCCTGATTGGCGTTTTGTTCGACCAGAAAGACGGTGGTGCCGTCGGCGTTGATTTTTTCGATGATAGAAAAAATCTGCTGAATGATGATGGGGGCGAGTCCAAGAGACGGCTCGTCGAGCAGGAGCAGGCTTGGGCGCGCCATGATCGCACGCGAGATGGCAAGCATCTGCTGTTCCCCGCCGGAGAGCGTGCCACCGGACTGCTTGCGCCGCTGCGCCAGAATGGGGAACAGGTCAAAGATGTATTCCATGTCTTTCTTGATAGCGCTTTGATCGTTGCGCAAAAACGCCCCAAGGTCGAGGTTTTCTTGCACCGAGAGGTCGGGGAAGATGAGACGCCCTTCAGGCACCTGACTGATGCCAAGCGCCACGATCTTGTTGGGCTTCATGGCGTGAATGGGCTTGCCCTGAAAGAGCACTTCGCCACTGCGGGCGGGCGTGCCACCGCAGATGGTCATGAGCGTAGTGCTCTTGCCCGCACCGTTGGCACCGATGAGGGTGACGATTTCACCGTCTGCAATGCGGATGTTCACATCTCGCAGCGCCTGAATGTTGCCATAGAACGTGTTGACACCGCGAAGTTCAAGCATGATCTGCCTCACCGAGGTACGCCTTGATAACAAGCGGGTTCTCGCGCACCTGCTGGGGGGTGCCCGTGGCGATGCGGGAACCGTATTCCATCACATAAATCCGATCTGAAAGCGACATCACCATGCTCATGTCGTGCTCAATGAGCAGAATGGACAGCCCAAAGCTCTTGCGCAGATGCAGGATAAGTTCCTTGAGTTCGAGCGTTTCTTGTGGATTCATGCCCGCTGCGGGTTCGTCAAGGAGCAGCACCGTCGGTTCTGTGGCAAGCGCTCGTGCGATTTCAAGACGGCGTTGCGCGCCGTAGGGAAGATTGCGGGCTTCATCCTTGTAGTGTTCGGCAAGCCCCACTTCTTGCAGCAAGTTGTAACTGCGATCAATGGAATCTTGCTCTTCTGCACGGGTGCGGCGGTCTTGCAGCACCGCACCGAGAATCCCCGCACGGGTTCGGCAATGCCGCCCGATCATGACGTTTTCAAGCACGGTCATGGTGGGGAACAGGCGGATGTTCTGAAAGGTGCGCGCCATGCCGAGCGTGGTGACTTCGTTGGGTTTCATGCCGTTGAGCGTTACAGCGCGTCTCGGCGCGTCTGCCTCTGCGGGTTTTTTGGCGGGGAGGTGCAACACCACGGTGCCTTCGGTCGGCGTATAAATCCCGGTGATGCAGTTGAAGAACGTGGTTTTTCCCGCGCCGTTCGGGCCGATGAGCGCGACAATCTCGCGTTCGTTGATGACAAGATCCACTTCGTTCAGGGCACGCAGGCCACCGAAGTTTTTGGACAGCGAGGTGACTTCAAGCACGGGCGTGTTCATGCCTGACCTCCGGTGGTGAGGGCGGTGGAAGAGACGGGTGTGTCGCCGTCCTTGTTGGTGATGTTGTAGGCGCGTTTTTCACCCGTGATGAGTCCTTGCGGGCGGTAGATCATCATGAGCACCATGACTGCCCCGAAAATGAGCATCCGGTATTCAGAGAAGGCGCGCAGGTATTCAGGAACGAGCACCAGAATCACCGCCGCAAGCGTGACGCCAAGCACAGAGCCCATGCCGCCAAGCACCACCATCGACAGGATCATGGCTGATTCCATAAACGTGAAACTCGCGGGGTTGATGAAGGTGGTTTTTGCCGCAAAGATCACCCCGGCAAAGCCCGCCCAGCACGCGCCGAGCGAGAAGGCAGAGAGCTTGACTCCGGTGAGGTCGATGCCCATGGCTTCGCACGCGATTTCGTCTTCACGCAAGGCTTGCAGCGCCAGTCCGACACGCGAGTTTTTGAGCCGTTCAACCACAATGATGGTGACGATGACCGCGCCAAGGACAATATAGTAGATATAGTCCGTAGCCATATCGACGCCCATTTCCGCGCCAAAGAGTCCGGGGCGTCCGAGGTTGGAAAGCCCGAAGGAACCGCGTGTCACGTCTGTCCAGTTTTCAAGCACAAGGCGGACGATTTCGCCAAAGCCGAGGGTGACGATGGCGAGGTAGTCGCCCTTGAGGCGGAGCACAGGGAAACCGAGCAGCAGGCCAAACAGCGCCGCCATCACGCCGCCGACTGGCAGAACCGCCCAGAAACCGAGTCCGAAGTAGGTGTCAAGCAAGCCGTAGGTGTACGCACCCACCGCGTAGAAAGCCGCGTACCCCAGCACCAGTTGCCCGGCAAGACCCACCACGATGTTGAGTCCGAGTCCGAGCATGACATAGATGAGCGCGGAAACCATGATGTTGACCTGATACATGGAGCTGACGAGCGGCATGATCAGCATGGCGACAAGCACCAGTCCGAGGCTTGCCTTGCGAAAGCGCGGCTTGCGGACGGTGGCAAAGAGCGATGTCATTTTAAGGACAGCCGGCGACGCCCCTTGCCCCTTGCGGCTGAAGCTCCAGCGCCAGAGCAGCGCAAGCACAAAGGAGCCTACGCCCATGATGATCATGTTGTCCCAGCGCCAGATAAGGGCGTTGTGGAGCGGATCAATCTTGAGCACGATGAGCGGAAACGTAAGCGCCATGAACCACACGCTGACGAGAAGCGCCTTGAGAAGTACGTTCATATCGACCCCCTAGACCTTTTGTACCTTGGGCTTGCCAAGGATACCCGCAGGACGGAAAATAAGAATGAGTACAAGCAACGAGAACGCAAGGGCGTCTTCGTAAGCACTTGAGACGTAGCCTGTGGCGTAGCTTTCGCACAATCCAAGGACAAGCCCGCCGACCATGGCACCGGGAATGGAACCGATGCCGCCAAGCACAGCCGCAGTGAAGGCCTTGATCCCGGCGATGAAGCCGATGAAGAAGTTGACCTGTCCGACGTGTGAGGCGATGAGCACCCCGCCGATGGCGGCAAGCGCGGAACCAATGATGAAGGTCAGCGAGATGATCCTGTCCGCATCAATGCCAAGGAGCATGGCCATCTTGCGGTTTTGCGCGGTCGCACGCATGGCCTTGCCCATTTTGGTGTAGCGAATAAAGAGGGTCAGGGCGACCATGGTGGTGAGGCTGGTGGCGATGATCAGAAAATCACTGGTGCCAAGGATGTGCGCGACAGGGTCAAGGAAGGCGAACTCAGGAATGAGGCGCGGAAAGGCCACAAAGTCCGAGGTTTGCGCCAGACTGACGTAGTTCTGGAGAAAAATGGACATACCGATAGCGGAAATAAGAGGAGAGAGGCGCGGTGCGTCTCGCAAGGGGCGGTAGGCTATCTTCTCAATGGTGAAGCCGTAAGCGGCACACCAGAGAACAGCGGCGAGCGCTGCGACAACCATGATGCCTGCGGCGGGAAAGCCGGACATGCCCAGCGCGCTGGCAATGATGAGCGCGGTGAAGGCACCGATCATATAAATTTCACCGTGCGCGAAGTTGATAAGCTCGATGATCCCGTACACCATCGTATAGCCAAGCGCGATCAGCGCGTAGATACTGCCTCTGGTGAGTCCGCCACAAAAAAGCTCAAAGAAATATTGTACGTCCATGATCCTGCCCTTTTGGAAAATGCCTCCGGCGGCTGGGAGAAGGGGAGAAAGCCCCTTTCTTTAGAAAGGTTCTTCCTCCCCTCCCACGATTCTGCCTTTCTCTTCCGTTACTTCATTTCAACAAAGGAACCGTTCTTGACCTGATAGATGGAGAAACCAGCGCCTTCGGCATCGCCGTGGGCGTCAAACTTGATGGTACCGATGGGGGTATCCACAAGGTTGGTGCGCAAGGCTTCCATGATCTTTTGCGGCTCGGTGCTCCCAGCCTTCTCAATGGCTGTCAGCAGGGCGATGGTGGCGCTGTAGGCGTTGTCATAGAACGCGCCGGGTGCGGCACCAAAGCGGGTCTTGTGGTTTTCGTGTGCCTTGATGTTCATGGGGAGCTTGGAGACATCGGTGGGGCCTGTGGCGTACACGCCTTCAGCGTCAGGGCCAGCAACCTTGATGAACTGCTCGTCCTTCACGCCGTCAGGGCCGATAAAGGCGATGTTGAGGCGCTTTTTGCGCATCTGCTGCACGAGCTTGGAGGCTTCAGGATGGTAGCCGCCAAAGATCACAGCGTCCGCGCCGGACTTGCGGATCTTCTGGATCACCGCGCCGTAGTCCACAGCGCCTGCGGTGATGCCTTCTTCAAGCACGATGGTGATCTTGTTGCCCTTGACCAGCTCTTCCTTGGCAAAGGTGACAAAGCCGCGACCGTAGTCGCCCTTGTCGTGCAACACAGCCACTTTTTTTGCGTTCAGCTTGTCGCGCAGGAAGGCGGCAGCAAGGTGCCCGGACACATCGTCAGAGGCGACGGTACGGAAGAAATAGGGATACGCGCCGCTCTTGGTCAGCTCAGGCGTGGTGGCAGAAGGAGAAATAGAGACGAGCTTGGCGTCATTGTAGATGGGCAGAGCGGCCTTGGTCGCGCCAGAGCAGATCGAACCCATGACAGCGACAACACCTTCAGACAAGATCTTGGTCGCGGCGTTGGTGCCCATTTCGGGCTTGCACTGGTCGTCTTGGGCAATGATTTCAATCTGCTTGCCGAGCAGGCCACCCTTGGCGTTGAATTCGTCCACAACAATGCGGGCTGCGTTGAGACTCGGAAGACCATAAGACGCCAGGTCACCGGAATGCGCTCCGGGAACACCGATCTTGAGTGTGTCGGCAGCTTGGGCAGAAACCGTCATACCCGTGAGTGCCATGCCGATCACAGCCGCTTTCAACCATGCGCGAGCCATAGAAACCTCCTCCCAACCATGTGGGGTGTTATGGTTTTTCATATGCTCATTCCGCAAGAAACGGGCGTTTGTCGCGCCTGTCTTACGGAAAGCAAAGACTGGTTTGATTTAGTGCCATGAGTCAACGCGCCTTGTCAAACGTTTCGAGAACAAAGTGATGTGTGAAAAGATACACAATACTTGTCCTCACCGGAGTCACTTTACCAGTCAGGGCTTCTCGGCTATCTTTTTGGAGCAGTTGAAAGAAAAGGATCGGCACCATGACAAAAGACCCTGTTGCAACCACACCCGTCACTCTCCTGCGGGTCGGGTGCAAGATCAATCTCACCCTGCGCATTGTAGGCGTGCGCCAGAACGGGTGGCATGAGCTTGACACCCTGTTTGTCCCTCTTGATGCGCCGCACGACGAACTGGTCTTGGCACCTGCGGCGTGCGCGGGGCTGACAGTGCGCTGTTCGGTACCGGAGATCGACGCGCACAAGAACACGCTCACGAGCGCCTACGCCGCTTTTGCCGACGCCACGGGCTTTCGACCTGCCCTCATGGCCACGCTCTCCAAGGGCATCCCGCACGGCGCCGGGCTAGGGGGCGGGAGTGCGGACGCGGCGGCCTTGCTCTTGTGGCTGAACGCGCACTGCCCACGAGCGTTGGCGCTTGCCGATCTTGTGACCGTGGCGGGGGCGGTTGGGGCGGATGTGGCGTTTTTTTTGTACAATCGGCCTTGCAGAGGGACGGGGACAGGGGCTATACTAGAGCCGTCTGACTGTCTCGACCGTCTGGGATTGCGCGGCATGGAGCTGGTGCTCTTGTGCCCATCAATCCATGTTTCGACGCCTTGTGCGTACGCGGCATGGGATCGGTGGCAGAAAAAAACAGATCGGGACTTGACAGGGGCGAGCGCGCCGTGTATATACCGCCCTTCCCGATGTTTTCTCAAAGAGGAGCGGGGTGCGGCTCTGTCCGCAGAACCACTCTGGCTTGAAAACAGTTTTGAGGTGCCGGTTTTTGAGGAACACCCTCGGCTACGACACCTCAAGGAACAACTGCTTCAGGCGGGCGCGTGTGCCGCTGGCATGAGCGGAAGCGGGTCAGCGCTGTTCGGACTCTTCCGAGCAGGGGACACGACAGCCTTTGTAGAAACGCTGGGAAAAGACGTGGCTGTTTACAGGCACGCATTGTAAGGTTTCAGGCCTCTGTGAAACCTTTGTCACGCTGGGGTGTAGCCAAGCAGGTAAGGCAACGGGTTTTGGTCCCGTCACCGAGGGTTCAAGTCCTTCCGCCCCAGCCATTTTTTTTCTGCGCTCTGAAGCAGTGCGCGACCGCGACGGTCGCTCGTCTCCACGTCTTTTACGGATGCCCTTCCTCACCGGGATTCGGGGCTGGAGTCGCGCTGTTAGCTGCCGAGATTTTTTCTCAAAATTTCGGCTCCCAACCAGAAGGCCTCCCCATCATGTACGGCGATTTGAAAATCCTCACCGGAACATCCAATGCTCCTTTGGCGCAAGCCATTTGTGAACACCTCGGATGCCAGCTGACGCCCGCCCTGTGCGAACAGTTCAGCGACGGCGAAAGCCGGATCGAAATCAGCAGCAGTGTGCGCGGCGACGACGTGTTCGTCATTCAGCCCACCTGTGCGCCCGTCAACTTCAACCTCATGCAACTCTGCCTGATGATTGATGCGTTAAAGCGCGCCAGCGCCGGACGCATCACCGCAGTCATCCCCTATTATGGCTATGCGCGCCAAGACCGCAAGGTCAGCCCGCGTGCGCCCATCAGTGCCAAGCTCGTGGCGGATTTTCTGTCTGCGGCTGGTGCCAACCGGGTGGTCACGGTTGATCTTCATGCCGGGCAGATTCAGGGCTTTTTCGATTGCCCTGTAGACAATCTGTTTGCCTCTAGAGTGTTGCTTGATCCGCTCATCAGCATGGGCATCAAGGATGATGTGGTTGTGGTGTCGCCGGATGCGGGCGGGGTGGAGCGTGCTCGTGCCTATGCCAAGCGCATTGACGCCTCTCTTGCCATCATCGACAAGCGCCGCGATCGCCCCAATCAGGCGTCTGCTACCCATGTCATCGGTGATGTGGAAGGCAAGGTTGCCGTGCTTGTAGACGACATCATTGACACTGCGGGCACGATCTGTGCCGCAGCGGACGTGCTGTTGCGTGAAGGTGCCAGAGAAACCTACGCTTGCGCTACGCACGGTGTGCTGTCTGGCCCTGCTATTGAGCGGCTCAACAATTCCGTGTTCACGAAAATCATCATCACCGACACCATCCCGACTGGCGACAAGCTCGTGAACTGCCCCAAGTTGCAGGTTTCGTCTGTAGCCAGTCTGCTGGCAAAGAGCATCCATAATATCCACACGGGTTCCTCGGTGAGTGTGCTGTTTTAGGCATCTCCCGAATCCGCGTTGACAAAATCATTCCGCTTTGCGCCTCGTAAAGCGATAAGGAGTTCGTATGTCTGAACTGAAGACCCTTCCCGTGCAGCAGCGTTCCGGTTTTGGCAAAGGCGCTAACCGCCGTATCCGTCTGGAAGACCTCGTTCCCGGGGTGTATTATTCAACTGACGGTGTGAACATTGCGGTGCAGGTTCCGGCTCGTCCGCTTGCCAAGCTGTTTTCTCAGGTGGGGCGTACCACCGTGTTCAATCTTGAAATCGACAACGAAGGCACCAAGGCCATCCACCCCGTTCTGGTGTGGCAGACCCAGCGTCACCCTGTGAAGAGCACCTTCACGCACGTTGACTTCTACGGTGTTGACCTGCACAAGCCCGTCAAGATCACTGTGCCTGTCGAATTCATCGGTATCGCACGCGGTACCAAGGTCGGCGGCAAGCTCGAAACCTATCGGGATCAGGTGCAGCTTATAGCCAAGCCTCTTGAAATGCCCGCTAAGGTTGTCATTGACGTGACCACGCTCGATGTGGGCAGTCACGTTCAGATCACCGATGTCGCCTTGCCTGACGGCGTTGTGGCTGCGTTTGATACCAACTATGTCATCTGCTCTGTCATCATCCCCGGTGCTGAAGACGAAGAAGGCGCTGCGGCAACATCTGCTGCTGAATAACGCCTCTGTCAACGAGTTCATAGACAAAGGGAAGATCGACATGATCTTCCCTTTTTTTCTGTCTCATCGCGCTAGAGCATTTTCATTTTGAAAATGCTCTGCTGACACGAAAGTGTCAGCCGCCGCAACGCGGCGTGGATTTTGGGGAAAACGACGTTTTTCCCCAAAATGATGCGTTGAAACACGGAGTGTT
>JAVVPW010000009.1:20674-24139 GCA_036655575.1 Bilophila sp. | reverse complement strand
GCCCCCATGACGTCTGGTCGCTCGTTTGCGCTCGAACTTGCGCCAGAGCGCACGGCAACCCTTAAAGCTACCCCAGATTGTTTTGATCTGACAGAACAAGACAGCTCTCTTGCCGCACCTCTGAGCCTGGCTAACGCTGATCCCGACCGGAAACAGACAGCAACGTCTGCAAGGAACAACAAAAAAGCGCTTGCGCCTGATTCCAACGCCCGCAAGCAACGCCTCGCAACGCCTCGCGCCATCGCGCTGCTCCCTGAACCCTCCACACCTTCTGCCCTCAAACGCTTCCCCCGCCTGAGCGACGCCCTCGCCGTGGCGAAAGTCACACTAGGGCTTTTTAAGGCAACGAAAGAATAACCGGGGGAAGAGAGAGGCCTTCTGGGAAAGCCCCCCCCTCTGCTGCCGTTCTTTAGCCTCTCTTCAGCTTATCAACGAGCTGACTGAGTTGTTGCGCCATGCTGGCGAGGTCGCCGACAGCCTGAGCGGACTGTTGCATGGAACCTGCGGTTTCGGAGGCGATACGGTTGATTTCTTCGGTTCCCCGATTGATCTCTTCAGACGTAGCGGACTGTTCTTCACTCGCCGCCGCGATGGCTCGAACCTGATCCGCACTGCCTTCCACAAGTTTGACGATATGCTTCAGGGCTTCTCCAGCTTTTTCGGAAAGTTCCGTACTGTCCTTGATGTTCTGCCCAGAAGCGCTCATGACCTGAATGCTTTCCTGCGTACCCTGCTGCACAGCCTGGATCGCGTCTCCAACCTGCTTGGTCGCGGTCATGGTCTTTTCTGCAAGTTTGCGCACTTCATCGGCAACCACCGCAAACCCCCGTCCAGCGTCACCCGCCCGTGCCGCTTCAATAGCGGCGTTGAGCGCAAGAAGGTTGGTCTGGTCGGCGATGTCTGAAATGACAGACAAAATCTGCCCGATACCGTTGGCCTGTTCACCAAGCGTGTTCAGGCTCTCAGCCATGTGTTGCCCATCGTCTTGCACCCGCAAAATCGCGGACGTTGCTGAAAGCACGATTTCTGCACCGTTGACAGCCTCCATACGGGTCTTTTCAGAGGTATGCGCGGCTTCAGTTGCGTTGCGCGCTACTTCCAGAACCGTGGAGTTCATCTGTTCCATAGCTGTAGCGGCTTCGCTGGCGCGTTCACGTTGCACATCTGCCCCGCGTGAGGCCTGTTCGATCTGTGCAGACAACTGTTCAGAAGAAGACGCCATCTGATCCACAATAGCTTCAAGATCGCTTGCCGCTTCAAGCTGTCCCGCCCGACGGGCTTTTTCCGCTTCCGTCTTGGCCTGTTCTGCCATCTTTACGGCTTCTCGTGCTTTTTCTGCCGCTGCTTCAGCTTCTTTTGTCTTGCTGTCTGCCTTACCAATGATAGTACGCAACTGTTCTAGCATGGTTTGCAACGCTCGTCCCAACACACCAAGCTCGTCCTTGCGCACAGAATGCAGTTCGTGCGTCAAGTCACCACCTGCAACAGCCTGCGCAAAGACAACAACACGCGACAACGCTGTCGTGATGCCCCGCACTTCCCAAATAACAACAACAGCCACCAACAGCAACATGCAGATGGCTGCAATGATGTTGCCGTTCCGAATCGCACTCACTTCAGAGAGCACGTCCGCCTTTTCCGCAGCAAGCACAACCAGCCAGCCTGTCTGCGGTACTGTTGCAAACCCACCGACACGATCCTTGCCGCCAAAGGTGTATTCCAGCGTGCCGTCCTTTTGCTGTACCATCGTCTTCATCCAGTCAAACGAGGACGTGTCTTCAAAGATACGTTTGGCTTCGGGGTGTGAGAGGGTCTTTCCGGGATATTCAGACATGAAGGCGTAGCCATGACTGCCGATATTGATATTTTTAAGCTGGGCTTTGGTCATCGCGTCGAGATCAATGGTCATATAGACCACACCCGCGATGGCGCCATTCATCCTGAACGGTGTGGCTATGAAGAAGGAAGGCTTGCCTGTGCTCCGACTGAGCGAAGCCTTTGAAATGACAAACGTACCTGCCATGGCTTTCTTGAAATAGTCCCGATCCGCAAGATTCTGTTTGCCTACAGCACTGGCATTGCTGCTTGCAACCACCAGCCCTGTGCTGTTGATGAGCGCAAAAATAGAGCAACCCTGCAAGGCTTCCTTGCTTGAGGTCAGACGCCGCACAGCGGTGGCTACAATCGCGGTATCATCTGGATGTTTCAGAACTTGTGCAAGAAAGTTCCCCTCCGCAGCCTGCCCCACGGCGTAGCGGTAGGCTTCGATCTGGAGGCTCAGACTCTGCTTGGTACCTTCCACAGCCACACGCTGCTGGGCAAGAATAGAGGCTGTCAGAGTCTCTTCTGTCAGCCGGATTGTCCAGAACGACATGCCTGCAAGTCCTACAATGAGAACTCCCAGAATCGACCCCAGCAGACGAGTGCGAATGCTCATACCAACCTCTTTCCGTTTTTCAGATAAAGTTGCATATAACAAATGCAACAATAGCCATGTGATTTTTCTTTTTTCTGTCATAAAACAACGATGAATGCAATTGTCTGATCTGTAATTGGCGACTTCTTGCCACAAAAACACCCCAGATCATGCCTTTGGGCGGGCGAAAAGGAGATCCTAACGCACAACTATACATAAATACTTTCGCAGGGTCACGGCGCCGACATCCCTGTTGTCTGCGAAGGCCAAAAAAAAGTTCCCGGATTCCTCATCGGAACAAATCAGCCGCAAAGCAGTGGCGGACAGACAAAAAACCGGGTATGAATCGTCAATCGCCTGATGGCGTTGCCGTATGCCTTGCTGGCAACAAACACAAAACATAAAGGAATACCCCATGAAAACACCCGTTTTGCTTCTTTCACTCTGTCTTGGACTGGGGCTTACGGCCTGTGTTGGTCAAAAAGACGCCACCCCCGTTCGAGACGATCCCGCGCAAACAAACACGACAGGCACCATCGCCACTGAAAATCCCGCGCTTGAGGGCAAACGCTGGACACTGCGCACCTTGAACGGACAGCCTGTACAGACCTATCCCAACCAGCCGGAACCACACGTTGTTTTCACCACGGAAGCCGGACAGGGGCGCGTTTCTGGTTCTGACGGTTGCAATCTTCTGGTGGGCAGTTACACCGCCAACGCTTCGAGCATGGAATTGCAGCACATCGGCACAACCATGATGCTTTGTCCGAAAGGTGCCGATCAATCCAGAGCCTTCATGAAGGCGCTTGGGGACACGACTTCGTGGCAACAAAACGGTGCAAACCTTGAATTGCGAAACGCCAGCACCACACTCGCTGTTTTTGAAAACACCGCAAAGTAGGCCGACGAAAGAACAGCTTTCTGTCAAAAAAATCTGTTCGTGCAGCAAAAATTGTCCTTTCCGAAATAAGATTGCCTGATTTGTACTGTTTTGCACAAAAAAGTGGATCATGAACAGGTAAAACAAAGTTTCGGTTGCTATGACGGCG
>JAVVPW010000009.1:0-20664 GCA_036655575.1 Bilophila sp. | reverse complement strand
TCTTTAGGAGCATTTTGCGTGGATTCTGGATGCAGTATCAAGCGTGCCACCGGGGAAAACGCTCCGAAGATGGCCGTTCTGTAGACACAACCTTTTTGGAGGATGACATGAAACTTGGCAAACTTCTCAGTGCTATCGCTCTGACAGCCATGAGCATGGGGCTTGCCCTGCCTGTTCAGGCCGCCGACCCCATCAAAATCGGCGTCTATCTGCCGCTCACCGGACAGAACGCCTTTGGCGGTCAGCTTGAACTTGATGGTGTCAAACTGGCGCACAAGCTCCACCCCACGGTGCTTGGTCGCTCGGTTGAACTTGTTGTTGTAGACAACAAATCAGACAAGGTTGAAGCCGCCAACGCTGTGAAACGTCTGACAGAACGCGACAAGGTGCTGGCTGTCATTGGCACCTACGGCTCCTCGCTTGCCATGGCAGGGGGCGAAGTCGCCGAGCGCGCCAAGGTTCCGGTCATCGGGACGTCTTGCACCAATCCTCTTGTCACACAGGGCAAGAAATATTACTTCCGCGCCTGCTTCATCGACCCCTATCAGGGCGCTGCGGCTGCAACCTACGCCTTCAAAAATCTTGGCTTCAAGAAAGCCGCTGTGCTCACCGACGTGGCCAATGACTACGCCGTAGGCCTGTCCGCCTTCTTTAAGAGAGCCTTTGTCAAAGCCGGCGGCGAACTTGTCGCAGACATGAAGTACAGCTCTGGCGATCAGGACTTCACCGCACAGATGACCGAACTTATCAGCAAAAAGCCTGACATCGTGTTCATGCCCGCTTACTTTGCGGAAGGCGCCATCATCATGAAGCAGGCGCGTGAACTCGGCGCCACCTTTGTGCTCATGGGTGCGGACGCCATGGACAATCCAGACACGCTGAAGATCGGCGGCAAGGCTGTGGAAGGTTTCCTCCACACCACCTTCCCCTACGACGTCAACATGCCGAAGATGAGTGCCGAAGCCAAGACCTTCACCGATGCCTGGAAGAAAGCCTTCCCGGACAAGGACCCCAACGTCAACTCCGCACTCGGCTACAACTGCTACAACATCCTTCTTGACGCTATCACCCGCGCTGGCAAGGCTGACACCGAAGCCGTGACCACCGCCCTTGCTGCGACTAAGGATCTGCCCACCGCGCTTGGCGTGTTGAGCATCAACGCAAACCACGATGCGGAAATGCCCGTCGGGATCATCAAGTACACCAACGGCAAGCGCGTCTACGCCGGTGACGCCATCGCGCAGTAACAAGAACAGCATGATCTTAAGGAAGGAGAAAGCCTTGCGTAAGCATGACAACACGTCTCGGCTTTCCCCTTCCTCTCCGCAACTGTTGGGTTCACAACGCCACACTCTGCAAGCAAGGCAGGCACCATGAGCCTGGATATGTTTCTCCAGCACTTTTTCAATGCCCTCACCCTTGGATCGCTCTATGGTCTCATCGCCATCGGGTACACGATGGTCTACGGCATTTTGCGCCTCATCAACTTTGCCCACGGTGATATTCTCATGCTGGGGGCGTACTTCGTCTTTTACGGCACCACCACCTTTTTCCTGCCCTGGGGCGTTGCGGTGGTTGTTGCCATCCTTCTTGCCAGCGCTATGGGCATCCTTGTGGATCGCATCGCCTACCGACCGTTGCGAGACGCACCGCGCATTTCTGCGCTCATCAGCGCCATTGCCGTGTCGTTCTTCATTGAAAGTCTGGCTGTGGTGCTTTTTTCCGGTCTTCCTCGTCCGGTGCATCAACCCGACTGGCTCATGGATCCTGTCACCGTCGGCTCCTTGAAACTCTTGCCGATCACGCTCTTTGTCCCGGTGGTGAGCTTTGTGCTTGTGCTTGGGCTTTTGTGGGTCATCTACCGCACCAAACCGGGGCTTGCCATGCGGGCCATCTCGAAAGACATTGAGACAACACGTCTGCTCGGTGTGCGCGTGGACAGAATCATCGCGCTGGCCTTTGGACTTGGCTCGGCGCTTGCTGCGGCCTCCGGGATCATGTGGGCTTTGCGCTATCCGCAGATCAACCCCTACATGGGCATCTTTCCCGGCTTCAAGGCCTTTATCGCGGCGGTGCTTGGCGGCATCGGCTCCATTCAGGGCGCCATGATCGGCGGTCTGCTGCTTGGCTTCATCGAAATCATGACCGTGGCCTTCATGCCTTCGCTTTCGGGCTACCGCGACGCCTTTGCGTTCATCGTGCTGGTGCTTGTTCTGCTGGTCAAGCCTACAGGGCTTTTCGGGCAACAGTCGGAGGACAAAATATGAAACCCTCCACACGAAACCGCATCCTCAATCTGTTGCTGATCGCTGTTATCGCGCAGTTTCTGATCTGGGCGGAAACAAACCTCAACGGCTACCATGTCCAGATCCTGAATCTCATCGCCGTCAACGCTATTCTTGCGTTGTCCTTGAACCTCATCTACGGGTTCACCGGCATGTTTTCACTCGGTCATGCTGGCTTTATGGCGATCGGCGCGTATGTCTCGGCGCTGTGTGTGCTTCCGGGGGTGCAGAAAGAAATGATGTGGATTCTTGAACCCATCATCTGGCCTTTTTCTGTGCTCGAAACACCGTTCTGGGTGTCTGTACTCGCTGCCGGACTGGTAGCGGCGATCTTTGGGATGTTCATCGCCATGCCGGTATTGCGGCTTGGTGGCGACTATCTCGGCATCGCCACGCTGGGCTTTGCAGAGATCATCCGGGTGCTCATTGTCAACCTGACCCCCATCACCAACGGTTCGCTTGGCATCAAGGGCATCCCCAACCACACGTCATTGCTTGTCAACTTTCTCTGGCTGCTGGTGACACTCTACTGTATGGTCAAACTGCTCAACAGCAATTTCGGGAATATCTTCAAGGCGATCCGCGACGACGAAATCGCCGCCAAAGTCATGGGCATCGACACCTTCCGCTATCGGGTGCTGTCTTTTTGTCTGGGCGCGTTTTTTGCGGGTGTTGGTGGGGCGTTGCTTGGCAACCTCTTAACGACCATTGACCCCAAGATGTTCACCTTTCTCCTGACCTTCAACGTGCTCATGATCGTTGTTGCGGGCGGGCTTGGTTCGCTGACGGGAAGCATCCTCGGCAGCGTAGTGATTACCGTCCTGCTTGAGTGGTTGCGCGCTGTGGAAGAGCCGATCTCGCTTGGCAGTTATGAAATCCCCGGTATTCCGGGAATGCGGATGGTGGTGTTTTCATTGGTGCTCCTTGGCATCATCTTGTACCGACGAGAAGGCATCATGGGGATGCGTGAACTCACCTGGGATACGATTTTCGACTTCTTCTCCCGGAGGAAACGCGCATGACCACATCCTTGTCTGACACCGCCTCCGCGCTCAAAAACGCTGACGTGGGTGTGCCGCCGTACCCAGAAGACGCTCCGGCGGTTCTTGATATCCGCAACATAACCATGCGATTCGGCGGGATCACAGCGGTCAACGATCTGTCCATGCGCGTTCCCGCAGGCACCATCACGGGGCTTATCGGGCCAAACGGCGCGGGCAAGACCACGGTTTTCAACGTCATCAGCGGTTTTTACACCCCGCAAGACGGCAGCATCCTCTTTCAGGACAAGAGCGTCAAAGGCTTGCCCCCGCACCGCATCTGCAAGGCGGGCATGGCTCGCACCTTCCAGAACATCCGGCTGTTCAGCAATGAAACAGCGCTTGAAAACGTCATGATCGGTTGCCATGTGCGGCGCAAAAGCCAGTGGTGGATGCCCATTTTCAGCGTGCCAAGCGCCCGCCGTGAAGAAGAGGCTATCCGAGAACAAGCCAAAAGCCTCATCCACCGGCTGGCACTTGACGCCTACAGCAACGAAAAATCGTCGAGTCTTCCCTACGGTGCCCAGCGCAGACTAGAAATCGCACGCGCCCTTGCGACTCGTCCTGATTTTCTGCTCCTTGATGAACCCGCCGCAGGCATGAATCCGCAGGAAAGCACCGAGCTTATGCACTTCATCCGCCACATCCGAAGCGAGTTCAACCTGACCATCCTGCTCATTGAACACGACATGAAAGTGGTCATGGGCGTCTGTCAGCACATCTGGGTTCTGGAATACGGACAGCTCATCGCCGAGGGCGAACCAGAAGCCATTCGCAACAACCCCAGGGTCATCGAGGCCTACCTTGGAGAGGATGTTTCGCAACATGCTTGAAATCAAGGATCTTCACGTCCATTACGGCGGCATTCACGCGGTTCAGGGCGTGAGCATGACTATCCCACGCGGGCAGATTGTGACCCTCATCGGTGCCAACGGCGCAGGGAAAAGCAGTGTTATCCGCGCTGTTTCCGGTCTGGTCAAAGACGCCAAAGGCAGTGTCCAGTTCGTCCCCAGCGCCGCGCACACCAAGCACCCCGGACAGGAACCTGTGCAGATTCTGGGGCGCCCGCCTGAAGACATGGTGCGCCTTGGCATCTCCATGAGCCCTGAAGGCCGGCGCATTCTCCCGCACCTCACAGTGGAAGAAAATCTGGCACTTGGCGCGTACATTCGGAATGACAAGGACGGCATCCGGCAGGACATAACGTGGGTCTACAGCCTCTTTCCGCGCCTTCAGGAGCGGAGCTGGCAAAAAGGCGGCACCCTCTCCGGCGGCGAACAGCAAATGCTGGCGGTGGGTCGTGCGCTCATGAGCCGCCCCGACCTTATCATGCTCGACGAGCCGTCACTGGGACTTGCCCCCTTGCTGGTGCGGGAAATATTTGACATCATCCTGCGGATCAATGAGGAAGGGAAAACCATCCTGCTGGTGGAACAAAACGCCCTCGCGGCGCTGTCCATCGCCCACTACGCCTATGTGTTAGAAGTCGGTCGCGTGGTCGCCGAGGCTCCCGGCAAGGAACTTCTCAAAGATCCAAAGGTCAAAGAAGCGTATCTGGGCGGATAACGCACACCAGACAGTGTTTTTTTCGTCAATGATCCTACTGTCTTTTGAAAAAGATTTTTATTACTCTAAAAAAAAGCATAAAATGCTTGACACCACCGCACACCCAGAGTATTCATCCTTCTTCGGCATGGGACGTTAACTCAGCAGGTAGAGTATCTGCCTTTTAAGCAGAGAGTCGCAGGTTCGACCCCCGCACGTCCCACCAAAATTTAAAGCCCTCACAGGTCATCGCCTGTAAGGGCTTTTTTTTTGGGATTTGTGCCATTACACAAAGATGAAATTGCTCTAATCAAAATCGGCAAGGAGTGTGCCGAGGGAGAGGGAGCCTAGGGAGCGGTGGCGAAATTCGCTTCGGATGCGGGTTATGGCCTCGTACAGGCTTGCCGAGGAGATTCCCTTACGGACGGAGGTGTGCGCCTCGATGAAGGCGGCGAGGTTGTCGCAGACTTTCAGCAGTGTCCCGTCCTTGGGGTCAAGCGCGTCATGGTTGCCGATGTCTTGCAAGTCCTCAAAGGAAGCCAGGCGGTGGACACCGGCGGCGTCCTGAATGGTTTCGTCAAATTCCGATGTCACATCCTTGCCAAGCAGTCCAAGATAGTAGCGCAATCGAGCCACTATTTCTTCGTGCCCACCGGCTGTGAGCGGGCCAAACACGCGGCGCTCCAGCTCTTGCAACTCATACGCCCGAATGAGTCCGGGGAGCTGATCCACCGACCGCTTGACCGGGGTGATGATGTCTCGCGTCAACAGTTCTGGCAGATCGTGAAACAGCCCGGCAAAAAAATTGTTGACGCTGCGTGCCGGGCAGGCGTTGACAACAAGGCTGAAACAATAGGCGTACCCCGCGACCAGAAACATATGCCCCAGTACGGAGGTTTCCGGCACCCGTGGCGTGTCCGCCCAGCGAATCTGAAACCGAAGCTGCCCGCACAGCTTGGCAAACCTGCCGAGTGGCGTGGAATTTTCGCTGAAAAAATCTTCCCCTCGAATCAAATCCTGCACACCGACAATGTCGGTCATGTCACCAAGACGTGTTGTGAAGGATTCCGCAATGGACTGCGATTCTTCATCAAACGTATTCAACGGACGGATGATGTTGTATTCCCATCCCGACGCATACAGGTGCGCTGCCGCAAGAATGCGGTCGGCAAGCGAAGAGCGATCCCGATTGCTGTGATAGGCCGAAAGCCGCTCCCAGAACCCGGTATCAAGCGCCGCAACCACCGGATGAAGCTCTTGCAGCACCCACGCCGTGAGTTCGGCATAATCTTTTTCATTTTCGCAAATTCGATAAAATACCGGCGGCTTGATGTCTGTTATCACCAGCCTGTAGAGGTAGTCGAACAACCCCCGCTCCACAACTTCCTGTTGCAATCGTAGCCGATTTACGGCAGAGTCATTCTCACTGTTCAGGAGGGTGAGCATCCAGGCCACAATCATCTTGTGTGCCTGCTTGTCGATTTCGTACAGCTCCACAGGGCGCAACTTGTCGTTCCAGCGGCGCATGTACGAACCGGAAAACATGAGCTGTAAAAGGCTTTTTCGGATAGCGGACATCAGATTCCTCCCTAATGCGAACCGTTACTCGCTATGGTAGTCTCTGCCCGCACAGATGGCAAGCAGCCCGCCCCGCATGGCGTCGTTTTGTGTCTGAAAGCACAAATTGTCCCATGTTTTGAAAAGAAATCGGTTTTGTCGCTTGACAAAACCGCGTTGTCATTTTATACATTTCGTTCCATAAGTTTTAGCAGAGGAGACGCTTCAACATGAAGACGTTTAGCCCCACACCGGAGCATATCGACCACCAGTGGTTTGTGGTGGATGCGGATAATCAGATTCTCGGTCGCCTTGCGGCCCAAATCGCTCATCGCCTCCGCGGCAAGCACAAGCCTGAATTTGCTCCGCACATGGACAACGGCGACGTTATCGTTGTTGTCAATTGCGAAAAGATTAAGGTCACCGGCGCCAAGCTGGAACAAAAAAAGTACTACCATCATTCCGGTTATGTGGGCGGTCTGCGTGAAGTTACGCTCTCCAAGCTCCTTGCCGTGAAGCCTGCCGACGTGCTCATGCACGCCGTGCGCGGTATGCTTCCCAAGAATCGTCTGGGTCGTGCCATGCTTAAAAAGTTCAAGGTCTATGCTGGGCCCACACACCCGCATACGGCTCAGAACCCCAAGCCTCTGTCCTTCCCGTACTAACGAGGCCAGGAGTCAACCATGTCCACTGAGTTTGAGTATGGCACGGGACGCCGCAAGAATGCTACGGCACGCACCCGTCTTTATGCCGGAAACGGCAACATTGAGATCAACGGTCGCAAAGTGGAAGAATACTTCCCCCGCAAGACCCTTCAGATGATTATCCGTCAGCCCTTGGTGCTCACCAAGTTGCTTGACAAGTATGATGTGAAGGTCAACGTCTGCGGTGGCGGCGTCACTGGTCAGGCAGAAGCGGTGCGTCACGGCATTTCCCGTGCGCTGCTTGGTGCTGATCCGGCGTTGCGCCCTGCACTGAAGCGCGCTGGGTTTCTGACCCGCGATGCGCGTAAGAAAGAACGCAAAAAGTACGGCCAGCGCGCAGCTCGCGCCCGGTTCCAGTATTCAAAGCGTTAAGCCAAACAGTTTCGTATCCAAAAGGCCGGGGGAAACCTCGGCCTTTTGGCGTTTCCCCGCACCCTGCGGCGCCTCATCGTATTCCCCGCGAAACCCCCTGCCCTTCCGACACGCCTTCCACCGACAACACCCCTGTCATTGACGAATATCTACTTGTGGAATCTGTCCGCTTAGGGTACTCTTTCTTCATCATCTGTGTGGTGACAAATTTTTGTGCGATTGCTTGTATGCCAAGCAAGCCCCTCTGTGATGCTCATCACAGACCTTTTTTGCGAACGATCAAGCGGCGAGAATAGGCGTTCCTGCTGCATTTATCAGGCAGAGTCAAGATGTCGTGTCGAGACGTTTGTCTTTTGTCAGAGGCTAGTGCTTTGTGCGGATGCGCCGCGCAAACACGGGCTGACGTGTGTCAGCATTTTGGGATTTGTCCGCGCAAGCGCTGTGAAATCACCAGAAAAAGGTTGTCCGGTGCCTGTCGCTGGAACGGATGCCTCCGGTTTTGCCGGGACGCATTGAAACATCAACAGAGAGTATAATGACGGAATCTTTTCTCACAATCACCCCCCTTGGGGGACTCGGCGAAATAGGCATGAACTGTCAGATGTGGGACACTCCAGAAGGTGTTGTCCTTGTTGACTGCGGGATCATGTTTCCAGACGATCAGCAACTTGGCGTGGATGTTGTCATCCCACCGCTTGACCCCATCTTGAATCAGCGCGACAGATTGCTTGGCGTGGTGCTCACGCACGGGCACGAAGACCACATCGGCGCGGTGCATTGGCTGGTCACGTTTGTCAAAGGGCTCAAGGTGTACGGCTCTCCCCTGACCCTCGGTTTTGTGGAGCACAAACTCCGTGAACGAGGGCTGCTTGACCGCGTGGAGCTGATTCCTGTCACGCCGCGCAAGGATCTTGTGCTTGGCAGTCTGCGCTTTCACTTTATCCCCGTAAGTCACTCCATCCCGCAAGGCTACGCGCTTGCGGTGGATACGCCGGTGGGCAAAGTGGTACACACGGGCGACTTCAAGATCGACCCCTTTCCGACCGACGGAGTGGGTACAGATCTTCCTGCCTTGCGCGCCTTTGCGGGCGAAGAAGGGGTGCGTCTGCTGTTGTCCGACTCCACCAACGCTGAAAGCGAAGGCCACACCCAGTCGGAAAAACTGGTGCGGGAAACCTTCCACGAAATTTTTGGTGAGGCCAAGAGTCGCATTGTCATCACGCTGTTCTCCAGTCATATCGAACGCATCCAGATGGTTTTCGACATGGCAAAAGAATTTGGGCGTGCGGTGGTTGTCAGCGGGCGAAGCCTTGTGAACAACATCGAGCGGGCAAAAGATCTCGGCTTCATGCGGATGCCGCCTGAGCTGTTTACCGATCAGAATCTTCCCGATCTGCCGCCTGAGCGCATGGTTATCATTGCCACGGGTTCGCAAGGTGAACCGCTGTCCGCGCTGTCGCGCATCGCCTCTGGCGAGCACCGTCAGCTTGCGATTCTGGAAGGCGACACGGTCATCATGTCTTCTCGTGTCATCCCCGGCAACGCACGCGCTGTGAATCGGCTCATCAACCAGATGTACCGTCTGGGCGCGGACGTGTGCCACGACGGCACAAGGCTGGTGCATGTGTCCGGTCATGCGCGGCGGGATGAATTGCGCATGATGATTGAGACGGTGCGTCCGAACTATTTTGTCCCCATCCACGGCGAATACCGCCATCTCATTCAGCACCGGGCACTCGCGCACGCCTGTGGCATCCTGCCAGAGCACACCCTCATTCTCAATGACGGCGAACCCTTGACCCTGCTTCCTGACACCATCCGGCTGGAAGAAAAAATCCCTGCCATCTCCATTCTGGTGGACGGCAAGGGCGTGGGTGATGTGGGCAATCTTGTGCTGCGCGAACGCCAGCTTTTGGGCGGCGACGGCGTTGTGGTGGTGGTGCTGGTGCTTGACGCGCAGTCCGGCGAAATCATCCACGGGCCAGACATGATTTCCAAAGGCTTTGTGTTTGAACAGCAGTTCAGCCACTTGCTTGAGGACGCCAAGTGCCTTGTGCTCGACCACCTCGAAAGCTCCCCCCGCCTCGGTTCCCAACGCCTCGGCGAACGCATCCGCTCGTCCTTGCGGAGCTTCTTCCGCAAGGTGGTTGGCCGCGATCCCGTTGTTGTGCCGGTCATTACAGAAGTATAACGAGAACGGCAACATAGAAAAGGGGAGGGGTGTCTTTAAAAAGATACCCCTCCCCTTTTCTGTCACGCCTTTCTCAACGATCAACTGTCATAATACGACCGCAGAACCTGACTGCGGACAGGATGGCGGAGTTTGCGCAGGGCTTTAGCCTCGATCTGGCGGATGCGCTCACGGGTGACGTTGAAGAGCTTGCCGACTTCTTCAAGCGTGTGATCGGACTTTTCACCAATCCCGAAACGCTTGCGCAATACCTGCTCTTCACGCGGGGTCAGGTCAGCAAGGACAGAGGCTATCTGCTCGGAAAGTTTGGTGTTTACCACTTCCTCAGCCGGAGCCACAGCCTTTTTATCCTCAATAAAATCTCCAAGGCTCGAATCTTCCTCGTCCCCAATGGGGGTTTCGAGAGAAATGGGTTCCTTGGCGATCTTGAGCACCTTCTTGACCTTATCTACCGGATATTCCATGCGCTCGGCGATCTCTTCAGGTGTCGGGTCTCGTCCGAGTTCCTGCACCAGATAGCGCGAAGTGCGGATCAATTTGTTGATGGTTTCAATCATGTGTACGGGAATACGAATGGTGCGCGCCTGATCTGCAATAGCGCGAGTGATCGCTTGCCGTATCCACCACGTTGCGTAGGTTGAAAACTTGTAGCCACGTTGGTATTCAAACTTGTCTACAGCCTTCATCAGACCGATGTTGCCTTCCTGAATGAGATCAAGGAACTGCAAACCACGGTTTGTATACTTCTTGGCAATGCTGACCACAAGACGGAGATTGGAACGAATCAGCTCCTGCTTGGCACGCATGGCAGCGGTGTTGCCACGCTTGATGCGCCACAGCACTTCTTCAAGATCCACAACATTGTGGCAACATTTTTCTTGCAGACGCTGCAAAATCTCAATCTTGCCGAGGATCATTTCCTTGTAGGTGAAAAGCTCGTCCACCCCCATACGCAACTCTTGCGCCGCGTTCATGGGGCTGATTTCTCGCACCTCAAGTTTGCGAAACAATTCTGTTATTTCGATTTCGTTCTTGCCCGTTGAAAGCAGATAGGCTGTCAGGTCGCGCTGACAATTGCGCATCTGCCGGACATAATCTTCAACAGTTTCAATGATCCGGTCGATCAGCGTCTTTTCCAGCTTGATGTCGCGCAGGCGCGTGACGATCTCTTCCTTGAACGCCAGAATCTCTTTTTGAATCGCGGTTACCCGGCGTTCCAGCGTGCAACATTCGTCCAGTTTGGCGTAGATCTTGCGCTTTTTCTTGAAGGTCTGACGGATCTCCTCAAGGAGCAGAATCACGCGGGTGCGCTGATTCATTTCATCCTCAGTCGGATCATCTTCTTCAATGGTTTTGACCACATCCTTGAGCTTGATGCGGTTGAGCTTGAGATCTTCGCCCACGTTGATGAGTTCTTCCACCGCCACCGGAACTTCGACAAGGGCGTACAAGACATCTTGTTCGCCGAGTTCGATTTTTTTGGCAATGGTCACTTCGCCGTCGCGGTCAAGCAACGGCACCGCGCCCATCTCCCGCAGATACATGCGCACAGGATCTGTGCTGCGCGATGAAAAGTCCGCTGCGTCCTCGCTTTCCACGAGTTCGAGGCGGCCTTCTGGTTGATCGCCGTCGGTTTCGGCAGAGGTGACGGGAATTTTCTTGCCGTCCTTCTCCGAATCCACAATCACGATTTCGAGCTGATCGAAGATTCCGATGATCTCTTCAAACTGCTCAGGCGTATTCATTTCCATCGGAACAGCTTTATTGACTTCCTCGAACGTGAGGAAGCCAAACTCCTTGCCTTTGGCAATGAGTGTCTTGATCTGCTGGATATCTTTAATGTTGTTCCCCATGAGTCCTCTCCAACGTTTCCTGAAGGGCGCGCAGATACTCCAAATCGGCCTCAAAATCGCCCGCGCCCGCTCCCTGACGCAATGCGGCCGAAACCGAGGCCGACTGCGTGGTCAAATGCAACGTATCAAGCATGGTGCGGATGGCGTCAAATTCTCCCTCTTCATTGTCCAGAGGAGGCACGTCACCTGTACGGCACCGAATCCAGAAATTCTTTTCCCTCGCGTCGAGCTGCTGAACGACTTCATCCGCAGAGAAATTTTCAAGTTTGTCCCACAGTTTCCGCGCCCATTCCGAAACGAGCGTCAAATGCGCCCCCAATTCCTGCAACCTCGGCAACGCACCCGGATAGCGCACAGCAAAGGTCATGACCTCCCGATCTCTGGGATTGGCTTTTGCTGGTGGCGTGGCACGCGGATCTTTGTGTGCGCCGTACGATCCCGAAAGGCTCTGAGCGGCTCGACTTTCCACAACCCGCTCCCGAAGTTCGTTTTCCGCAAGCCCCAGTCCCGTGCTCAAGGTGGAGGCAAATCGACTGACGAGTTCTGGCAAGGCCACCTGCTTCAGAAAATCCCGCGCCCAGTCCACAGCTTCACGAGGCGCCATGTCGCGCAGCGTCCGCACACAAAAGGCCATTCCTTCCGGCGCGTTGGTACGCAATGTTTCAAAGGCTTCCGGCCCTTGCGTTCGCAACAGGCTGTCGATGTCCTCCCCTTCGGGAAACAGGACAACTTTGCAGGAAAGCCCTCTGGTGAGCAGCATTTCACAGGCGCGCAAGGCGGCTTTGCGCCCTGCTCTGTCGCCGTCGAACAAAAGTTCAACCTGTGACGTGAATCCTGAAATCCGTTTTACCTGCTCCGGTGTGAACGCTGTTCCGAGCACACCAACCGCGTTTTCGTAGCCAAACTGATGCAACGTCACCACATCCATGTAGCCTTCGGTCAGCATGGCGGGCTTTCCGGTGGCGATGGTGCGCCGTGCCTGTTGCAGGCCGTACAGGTGATCGCCTTTCTTGTAGAGCAACGAATCACTGCTGTTGATGTATTTGGCCTCATCCTCGTCCCCAATGATCCGGCCTCCAAACGCAATGACGTTGCCGGACAGGCTACGGATGGGGAACATGAGGCGCCCCCGGAATCTGTCGTACCCTCGCCCACGCTCACTTTTACCAAGAAGCGCGGCTTCAACGCCAAGTTCTTCCCGAAATCCCGCACGGCGCAGAGCGTCTGCCAGCGCTTGCCATTCCCGCTGACTCCAGCCAAGCCCGAATTTTGCGGCGACCTCTTCTGAAATACCCCGCCGAGCCATGTACTCCCGGCATTCCTTGCCCGTTGCTCCTGCCAGATTGCCTGTAAAGTGCGCGGCGGCAATCTCATGAATCTTCAACAATTGGCGGCGCTTGGATACCGTCTGCTCGCCCTGTCCACTAGCTTTTTCGCCCTGCCCGCCGCGCTCCATCCGTTCAAGGGGAACGCCTGCTTCCTCAGCCAGTTGTTCAAGCGTCTCCCGAAAATCCAGACCGTTGATTTTACCATAGAAATCAAACAGATCACCTGAAGCCTGACACCCAAAGCAGTAGAAAAAACCTTCTTCTTCGTTGATAGAAAACGAGGGTTTGGTTTCCTGATGAAACGGACACGGAGCGACCCACCGCGCACCGTTGCGCCGCAGCTCCACATACCGTCTTGCAATATCTGCAAGGTTCAGACGAGCCTTTATTTCCTGTATCGCTCTACTGTTACGCTGACTCATAAGCCTCCGGCGAGGTGTGCGCTCTGATGTTGGATCTCCTGCTCAAAGCCCACCGGGAAAGCCAGTCCCTCCCATCCTGACAAAAAAGTCTTATATAAACAGCACTACAGTCATGCCGTCGCCGCCTTGATCTTCTGGAGCGAGGGCAAAGGAGGCTATACCGGGAAAGGTACGCAAAAAATTGTGTACTTCCTTACGCAAGACACCCGTACCACGCCCGTGCACGATTTCAACGCCTTCACGCCCTGCAAGCAACGCTCTGTCCAGATACTGTGAGAGTTCACTTAGAGCCAAGTCAGCACGTTTCCCTCGCAAGTCAAGACGCAAGAGCAACATTTCCCGATCTCCAGCACCGCTTGTTGTGCGTAACAACACGCCAGACTTGACTTTCTCTACTTTGTTGTTTTCCGCTTCGCCAAGCAGAGCTGCGTCCGCCCACAAGGTCACACCGTTGAGATCGAGCTTGACACGGTTTTGCCGGACATCAACTTCACGCACCACAGCCTGTTTGTTCCACGGACGGTGCAAAACCACCTGTCCCGACTTGAGATTTTCGATGGCAAAGGCAGGCGGTGCGACTGATTCTTGCCCCGCAACCGCCAGTGTACCCCGTACTTTGGCCAGTTCCCGCAACGCCTGCTTGTGCCCGGCGCGCCCGTCCTGCCAGTCCTTCAAAACTTTGGCGGACTGCTCACGCACATCCACCGCCAGCCGTTGCCGTTCCCGATCAAAACGTTCCTGCACGGCCTTGCGTTTTTCGCGTGTCCGCTCCTGCTCGGCCTTCAGACTGTCTAGCTCGTGTTCGCGCTGCGCGGTCAGGGCGTTGAGCCTGTCCATCACGGCGGTCATGTCTTCCCCGTCCAGCAACAGATACTGCTCGGCTCGACGCAACACCGTTTCCGGCAACCCGTGTTCCCGCGCCACATCAAGAGCCTGACTCGCACCCACCTGATCGTAGGCCAGACGGAACAACGGACGCTTGGTAGAAGGGTCAAACAACACCGAGGCCGCACGCACACCCTCCCGTGTCAGCGCGTAACTCTTCAACGCAGGGAAGTGCGTTGCTGCCACAACGTGCGCGTGCCGTTCGAGCAAGCCGTCAAGCACAGCCTGCGCCAGCGCTGCCCCTTGGGCAGGGTCAGTTCCGGCTCCAAATTCATCCAGCAAAATGAGAGACGACGTGCCTGTTGCGTCCCACGCTTGCGCCAGATGGCGGATCTGCGCGGTAAACGTGGACAGATGATCGTCAAGACTCTGCTCGTCACCGATGAAGGCGTGTACAGACGACCACCATGGAATGACCGAACCACTCGCCGCCGGAACAGGCAACCCCGCCAGCGTCATGACAACAAGCAAGCCAAGCGTCTTGAGACAGACTGTTTTCCCGCCAGCGTTGCCACCACTGATGACCAGCGCCCGATCGTCTGCCCGAAAAATCAGATCTATAGGATGGGGGCCACCTTGCTTGCGGATCTGCGGATCAAGCGCCAGCAAGGGATGGCGCGCCGCCATGAGCGACAGCGGCGCAGCAGGACTCACCGTGGCACACCGCCCGTCAAAGGCAACGGCAAGCCGACACTTGGCACATTCGACATCAAGCCGCACCAGCAGATCCCACGCCACACGCACTTGGGGCAGTTCCCCGCGCACCAGTTCCGCAAGATAGCGCAAAACTTTGCGTTCTTCCTCGTGCTCTTCGTGCTTCAGCTCTTGCAGGCGGTTGTTTTGCTCCACCAGAAACAGCGGTTCAAAATAACACGTCTCGCCCGTGTTGGAATAATCGTGGATGATGCCTTGAATGCGACCTTTGAAATTGGTCTTGATGGGCAACACATAGCGATCCGAAGCCAGCGTCATGTAATCGTCTTGCAAGTAGTTGACGATGTTGTACTGAACAGCAAATTCCTTGACCTTGCGCAAACACCCCTGATGCAGGCGGCGCAATTCTCCGCGTACAAAGGTGAGTTCCGGCGAACTTTCATCGCGGATCAGTCCGTCATCACCAAGACAACGCGAAAGAGCGGCAATCGTCATTTCCGGTAAGGGAGTGGCGTGCGCCAGCGCGTGAAGATTTGGCCACAACTGCGGGCTTTCATCAAAAGATTCAAGTACCTTACGCAACAACACCAAGGTTTCGCGCAACGCCCACAGCGCGTCTGTATCTATAAGACAAGACGGCAACGTGTCCGCACCCGAAGTGTCTTTTTCCAGCGAGGGGAACAGCCCTTCCAGATCCGGGAAGGCGTACAGCTTGAAGCTCCCCTGCCCTGCCCAGGTGCGCACTTCGTCAAACAGCGTCTGCACAGCACCCACGCTGTCTGCATCGCCAAGCGGCAACAAACCGAGGCTGACCCTGCGGCCTGCCTCGGACACGCACAGTCCTGCAAGATGCTCCAGCACCTTGCCAAATTCCAGCGCTTTTAATGTACGGCTATCCATGCACTCTCACAAACGGTTTTCGGGACAGAGGCTTTTTATGGTGAAACAGCGCCACCTATCCGGCGAGATGCGCCTTGACAGCGGTGCTCACAGCCTTGCCGTCAACCCGTCCCTTGTACTGCGCCATGACACTCTGAATGACCTTGCCCATGCTCGCCATACCGGGCGCCGCACCCGTCGCACCCACTTCGGCAACAGCCGCGACAACGGCAGCTTCAAGCTCCGCAGGTGAAAGCGGTTCCGGGAGATACTCCTTGAGGATGCCCAGCTCCGCAGCTTCCTTGTCAGCAAGATCTGTCCGGTTGGCAGAGGTGAACTGCTCAATGGAATCTTGACGTTGCTTGCCCTGCTTTTGGATGACGGTGGCAAGTTCCTCATCGGTGATGGGGCGTCGCAACTCTACCTGAAGGTTCTTCGCGGCTGTCTTTAACAGTCGCAAGACACCAAGGCGCAGAGAATCCTTGGCCTTGTAGGCGACAATGTAATCCTGCTCGATGCGTTCGGTCAGCGACATGGGGTACTTCCGGGGAATTGAGGATTGAAAAACACAAAAAACTCTGACTTCCCGTGGAGCAGACTGCGCGCCTGAACGCGCCTGCTACAACGGAAAAAAGCTCCGTTCGCTGCACTTTTGAGGAACGCCGCCAGAAACATCTGAACGGAACCCCGTTATACACGAATGGAGCGAGATTCTTCGTGCTGATTTTCCCCGTCACCCCAAGAGGGCAACGGGGAAGACAATCAGGCAGCGTTCATCTTACGCATTTTCTTCAGCAGACGCTTACGAGCGGCGGCCTTTTTCTTTTTGCGCATGACACTCGGCTTTTCAAAATGCTGACGTTTTTTCATTTCAGAAAGAATGCCAGCTTTTTCCACCTGCTTTTTAAAGCGGCGCAAAGCGATGTCAAAGTTGTAGTCGTCTTCGTTAAGAAAGACTCCGGGCATGGGTCATCACCCCCTCGTCGTAAAATGCCGACACCAGAACCACGATTCCGTTGACGGAAGGGTGACAGTACGCAACATGCCGTCAGAAAGCAAGCCTCTTTTTCAAAAAGACTGACTCGGTGTTTTGAGAGCAGCGTCTCGTTGCAATCGCTTGCCGTGTTACTCTGCGTTAGGTGCGGCGTGCGCCTCTGTGCTGTGGCATTTGCAGCAACTTTCCCATACCGAGCGCACAAAAACATACCCAAGGCCACTGCCTATCACAAGCAAGACAAGGTACAACACGCCAAAAAAAACAGCAAAGTCAGGCGACCACCACGGAATATCCAGCGGCAGGGGACTGTGAACCGTTTCACCGTGCAACATGATACAACTCCTTATTTTGCGGCTTCCTTGAGCGTTTTACCCGGACGAAAGCGTACAACTCTGGATGCGGCGATGGTGATAGCCTCACCACTGCGGGGATTGCGGCCTTGCCGTTCTTTGCGCTCTTCAACAACAAACGTCCCAAATCCTGTGAGCGTCAGCTTGCCGTCTTCAACCAGAATGTCCTGAGTGGCTTCTAGCATGGCGCTCAGGGCAGCTTCGGCAACAGTTTTATTGATATTTGCCTTGGCTGCTATCTGCGCAATGAGATCTCCCTTGGTCATCATCCTGCTCCTTGTCTGGTAAAATGGTTCTCATCAACGTTCGTTCTGAAAAACCCCGTGTACAACTCGAAATTTGCTCCGCAAATCCAGAACGAAACAAACCGGATGTGCCTTGGTAGTCTCCCCACATAGATGTGTGGCTGTGCTTTTGGTCAACCATTTTTTCAACTAGATGTCAACACGAAGCTGACCCCACGCCTCGGCAAGACGCTGAAAATCATGTGGCGACAAGGTTTCTGGTCTGGCTTCTGGAACAATACCTAACTGTTGCAACAACGTAGCAGCATCTGCTTTTCCAGCTCGGCGCAAAATAGATTGCAACTGCTTGCGGCGCATCTGAAAACACAGTTTGAGCATAGAGGACAGGGCAACCGGATCTGCCGGGAAGGATTCACGCGGCAAGGGCACAAACGTGACCACGGCGGAATCGACTTTCGGCGGGGGGCTGAACGCGCCGGGGCCAACCACAAAGCCCCATTCAACGCGCACATAGCTCTGAATCCATACAGACAACGCCCCGTAGTCGTGCGTTCCGGGTTGTGCGTACAGGCGCTGTGCCACTTCTTTTTGCACCATAAACACCGCTCGCGTCAATTCCGGTACACGCGAAACAATGTCCCACATGAGTGGCGAACCGACATTATACGGCAAATTGCTGATGATTTTCCAAGGCCCCTCCAGCGATTCCCACGGAAATTCCAGAGCGTCACCGTGCTGCACCGCAACGGCTGGTGCGCCGGCTCGGATAGCCGCCAGCGCCTTATCATTCTGAAAGCGCTCCGGTTCTGCATGGAAAGACGCCCAGTAGCTGTCTTTTTCGACCACGCGAAACTGACTTGGCCTGCGCTCCTGAATGATCCCCGTAATCGCGCCCGGCCCCGGCCCGATCTCAAGCACCCGATCTTTCGCGTCGATCCGCAAAAGATCTACAATCCGTGAGGCCGTCTTCGCATCCTTCAAAAAATGCTGCCCCAGACTCTTCTTTGCCCTTGGCACTGTTGTCAAAATGCAGGAACTCCCTTTGCTACAAACCCCAAAGGCGCAAGGCGCAACCTCGCAACCGCCAGTCCGCCGCCTCTCCGCCAGCCTCTTCTCCCTCAGCCTCTCTCCCCTAGCCTCTCCCCCGGCGCCTACGCCTGCTGCGCGAGGATGATCTCGACTTCATCGACAGTCAGACCAGCGGCGCGGGCGATCTGGGCGGGTGTCTGGCCTTTGCGGCGTCCGTTAAAAATGATTTCCCGCAAGAACTGGGGTGAACGGCTGATGCCTTCGGCCTGATCGAGCAGGCGGCGCAAGATGTCGATGCGTTCTTCAAGCTGCTGATTGAGCGCGAGAAGCTGCTCCTGGCGCTGCGAAAACGTATCAACCAGCTCCTGTTCAAGCGCGGCGTTCTGATAGATGCGGTCAAGCACCTGCTCCTGATTGGCTTGCAACTGCGCAAGCGAGGCTTCCGAGCGCTTGAGTCGGAGAAAAAACAGAAACACCAAAGCGACAAGCACACTTTCGGCAACCGTGACAATAGCGATGATCCAGAGGGGAAGACTCATGTTTTCAGACTTTGCGGTTCACAAGGTTTCCGAGAAGCGGCCCTTCAACAGAAGGCGAGGTCTCCAGATTTGGCGGGGGTTCTTCTGGCGTGTCCTTTCGCTTGTTGCGTCCCTGCTGACGCGACTCTTCTTGCTCCTGCTCTTCCTCCCGAATGGAGGATGGCAGATCAGGATCAGCGGTCTTTTGAACCTGTTCGGACTCCTGCCGCAGCAAAGCCTCCGCTACATGGCGGGACATAGCCTGCGAAGCCTCAGGATGCGTGGCGATATCATGGACAAGTCGCCCCGTCGGCCCCTGTTGCTGCACATACAGAAGAGGCAGAGTCGCGTTTACAGACATGGCGTCACTTCATGATGTAATTTACAAGAAGGATATCCTCCATCTTCCCCTGAGTGAGACAACCATTGACAATATCAAGTAAATCTTGTTTGATAACGGGCGTATTGACTGAATCTACAAGGTATTCATGCGTCTTGTTGCGCAGGTAGTAGTAGATAGAATCCCGCAACAGCAGGCTTTTGGCCTGCGCTTCCACCACAACAGCTTCTTCTATAGCGATGCCGGTAAAACGCGCTTGCAAAAACCGCACCGTTGCCTCGTCCCGCTGCTCCACCATGAAAGGCGCAAACTCGATTTTGTACTCCATAGGCCCAGCCAGCGATTTGGGCGATGGCACGACAATGATGGTCGGTTCCACCTGTGTTGGCGAAACGGGAGGTGGGGTGGAAGTCAGCATAAAATACCAGACAGCAACCCCCGCAATCAGAATGACCAGACACCCAATCGCGCACCACTGGATGATCCGCCTCTTGCGCTTGTTCTGCCTGACGAGGTCGTCTTCTTCCTCGACAACAGGGAGCGTGCTTGTTGCGCCAACAGCGGCAGACATATCGTCGAAGGCCATCAAAAAAGGCGCGTCGTCGATGTCTAGCTGGACTTTCTGACTTGCCTGAACAGCGAAGTCACCCATTTTGAGCGCACCGGTATCAGGCTTGGCCTTCTCCAGCGTTTCCACCTCTGCCAAGGAAACCCCCTTCAGCAGAGCCTAGCGACTAAAACCGTGCGATCAATCCACCGATTGCACAGCGTAGACACAGGCAGCTCGCAAGGCTATGTTATCCGAAAATTTTATCTATTTTCTGTTTCATGGTCTCGGCAGTAAAAGGTTTCACAATATAGTTTGAAACTTTGGCCTGCACGGCTTCAATGATGTTTTCCTGCTGGGCTTCTGCTGTCACCATGAGAAACGGCGTGTCGCCGTATTCCTCACTGCCGCGCACTTTGCGCAACAGTTCAATCCCGGTCATTTGCGGCATGTTCCAGTCGGAAACGATGAACTCCACCTTTTCCTTGTTGATGACTTCCCAAGCCGTAGTCCCGTCGTCCGCTTCAACCACATTATTGAACCCCAGCTGGCGCAGGATGTTCTTGATGATACGGCGCATGGTGGAAAAGTCGTCAACAACCAGCACGCGCATATTCGGATCGTAAGGCATAGTAAAAACTCCTTGCCAGATTATTCTGTCCCGGCTTCGCCGTAGTGCTTCAGAAACTCCCGTCTGAGCCGGGTCAGGGCCTGGGTGTGCAACTGGGAAACCCGTCCTTCCGTGATTCCCATAGCTTCCGCAGCTTCGCGCATGTTCAGCTCGTCACTGTAGTAGAGAGACAGTACCAGTTTTTCTCTGGGTGTCAACGTATCGATAAGCCCCGCGACCCGGTCGATCATCTCGTTGAGCGCCGCGTTCTGAAACGGTTCGCTGTCCGTACCCGGCGCTTCCTGCGTCATGG
>JAVVPW010000008.1:0-24643 GCA_036655575.1 Bilophila sp. | reverse complement strand
GACAGCAAGCCAGACGCCAAGCCAGACGTCAAGCCCCCGGATACGCCGGAAGTCGTTGTTGATCCAACGCAAGATATCTGGAATCTGCTGTTGCAAAAGCGCGTGGAAGAGCTGGGCACCATTGATGTTGAGGCCGCGTCTCTGCTGAAGAAACTCCCTGCGGCCTCGCGTCAGCTCAAGGAAGATCTCGGCAACATCGAAGCGGAATACCAGCGTCTGGTGACCATTTCGCGGGTCAGCCGGGGGTTGCCGCTGGAGTTGTCTGTGGTGCAGGAACGGCTGGTGCTGCTGCGCGACCGCTTGTCTGCCGTGCTTGATCCTCTTGACGGGACACTCGGAACACTGAAAACGCGACTGAACGAGATTTCTTTGCTGGAGCAGGACGCGCCGACCCAGAACGAGAACGAGGCAACGCCGGAACTGCGCGCCTTCATGAAGGATCTTGCCCAGACGCAAGGTCGGCTCAACAATCTGCAAACGAAACTCAATCGGGTGATCAAACCCGCCCGCAAACTTGGGGAGAGCATCACCGCCCAGGCGGATCGTCTGACCGCAGCGATTCCCGGTCTGTGGCAGGCCTATTACCTGCAACGCGCTGGGCGTTTGTACGAAGTGGACACCTGGAGCAACGTCGGGAAGAGCGTCAATGTCTTGCAGGAGACGTTCAATCTGCGCATGAATGCGGAAGTCCCGACCTCGGTTTCCGCGTGGTTAACCGTGCTGTTGCGGGGGATGGTATTGCTGTTCCCGTTGCTTTTGCTCATCATGGCCTCACGGCGGCTGGCGCAACTCTGGCCTGATACCTTGCGCACGGGCTGGGAGCGGCTCAGTCGGCACAGCCTGTGCTGGCTGGCCTTTGGCTTCACCTTCCATTTTGCGGCATGGGCACCCAACGGCGGATCGTACCATGTGCTTTCGGTGATCGGGACACTGCTCCTCAGCCTTGGACAGATGGCGCTGGCGTGGGACATGTACACGTTTGAGCGCACGGACTTGCAGCGCCATTCGCCGCTCTGGCCGTTGTTTGCGCCGCTCCTTGCTGGCCTGTTATTGTTGCTGTTCAACTTGCCGGGCCCCATGCTTGGCGGGGTGTGGCTGGTCATTTTGTTTGTCACCTTGTGGCGGGATCGGTTGCGTGCGTTGCCAGACATCCCCTTCCCTCTGGTCATCAATCTGCTCAAGTTTCAGTCCTTTGTGCTGTGGATTGCCGTGCTCATGACGCTGCTTGGCTGGGGGCGGCTCTCCATTTTGGTGTGCATGGCTTACGCGGCCTTTGCGGTGTGTGTGCAGCAGGCTGTTGGCTTCATGCGCATCACCAACACCTTGTCTGAACGTTTGCCACAGCAGGGTTTTCAGGCTCTTTTGAGTGGCTTTGTGCTGGCGCTGGCGTTGCCTGCCATGCTGGTGCTGGCGACGCTGGCAACAGGGCTTTGGGTGCTGGCCTATCCGGGTGGGCAGTTCCTGCTCTCGAACATGGCAAGCCTTGACTTTAGCATCGGTCAGACCACCTTCAATGTGATCCAGATTCTGTTCATTTTCAGTGCGTTCTATGTGACACGTTCCTTTATTTCTGTGGGGCGTTCTTTTATTACGGAACTCCCCTCACAAGGGGTGCGGATCGAACAGAGCCTTGTCGGGCCGATTCAGGTGGCCTTCACCTATCTGCTCTGGGTGCTGTTTGGGCTGTACACCTTGAGCGCGCTGGGCTTTAGCCTCACCAGTCTGGCGGTTGTCGCCGGGGGTCTCAGTGTTGGTATCGGTTTTGGCTTGCAGAACATCATCAACAACTTTGTGAGTGGTCTGCTCATGATTTTTGGACAGACTTTGCGAGAGGGCGATGTGATCGAAGTCGGGCAGAACCTCACCGGCACGGTCAAGAAAATCAACGTGCGCTCCACCATCGTGGAAACACCTGACAACGCTGTTATTTTTGTGCCTAATGCGGAGTTCTTGTCCGGGCGCCTCACCAACTGGACGCGCAACGGGCGCATGGTGCGCCTTGAGATCAACGTGGGCGTGGCATATGGTACAGACGTGCAAACTGTCATCCGTCTGTTGCAGGACGTGGCACGAGAGCACCCGAAAGTGCTGGGGTATCCTGAGCCGCTGGTGCTGTTCAAAGATTTTGGCGCGAGTTCGCTTGATTTTGGGTTACGCTTCTGGGTGGGGGATATTTTGCACGGTATGGGCATAGCCACGGATCTACGGGTCGCCATTGATAAAGCCTTCACCGAACACGGCGTGGAAATCTCCTTCCCGCAACTCGATGTTCATGTGCGAGAGCCTCTTCCCGATGCCCTGAAGTCGGCGAAGAAAGAGCCTGCTCAGGGAGAATGACAACTCGGAGGTTTGCATGTCTCAACCCGTTCAGTCTGATTCTGTATCCGTAGCGTGGGGTGACACGAGAGGCGATCTCCAGTTGCGCTTGTGTGTCCGCACGACAACGCAGGACATGGCGCTGTGTGTTGCCACTCTGCTGGAAGAACGCTGTGCGCAGGCCGTGGCAGAACGCGGGGTGTTCACCCTCGCCCTTTCTGGAGGACGGACGCCGCTGGAGCTTTTCCGCCTGCTTCGTTCCGCCGCGTGGCAAGAGCGGATCAACTGGCCTAAAACGCAGGTGTTCTGGGCAGACGAGCGTTGTGTAGCGCCGGAGAGTGCGAGCAGCAACGCCGGAGTTGCCTTGCGGGAACTGTTTGCACATGTCCCTGTCGGGAAGGTGTTCCGAATGCAGGGCGAAGCGATCCCGGCACAGGCCGCAGCAGCGTATGAAGCTGACCTCCGAGCGGCACATTGTGCCGGGGCATCTTTTGCCGCAGCGGGTTCGGGTGCGTCTGATGTTCCGCCCGAATCCGTGCCACGGCTGGATTGCATTTTGCTTGGGATGGGTGCGGATGGGCACACGGCGTCACTGTTTCCGGGGGGCGGGTTGCTCGACGAAACAGCACGGCTGGTGGCAACTGGCCTTGCGCCGACAGGGAAAAGCCGTCTGACCTTGACGTTGCCGGTGCTCAATGCGGCACGGTGTTGTCTGTTTACGGTTTCTGGCGCGGAGAAACGCGCTGTTCTTGCGGCGTGTCTTGATCTGACAGCGCAACCGCACCTCCCTGCACAGCGCGTTCGTCCGTGGGACGGAGAACTGATCTGGGTGGTCGGGCACGATGCGCTGCAAGCATGAACGCGGGGTAGACCATGAATAGTCGGATCAAAGGCGTATGCGCGTGTCTACTGCCAATGCTGTTTCTCGTGCTGTGGGTTTCTTGTGCGCGGGCAAGCGCTCCTCCAACGTATTCTTGGGGCGCGTTTCAACGCTTCTGGAATAGCCACGCTCTGTTGGGGGTGGAAATCGTCAAACCGGTTTCCATAAAGGGCGGGTATCTTGTCTCCTTTGGCTACTCCGCAAGTCTGTCTGTTTTTTCGGATGGGAACTACGTCACCGGGGTGCAAGTACAGTTTCGCAACGCGCCGGGTCTTGAAGCCGGAGGCCCCAAATTCCTTCGAGCGATACAAACAGTTATCCGCATAGGCACCTATGGCTGGCCTGAGGAGCGCGTTCTGGCGGTACGAAAAACATTTGAACACATGCTCCCGGATCGCAAGGTCTATCAGTGGCGCAATTCGCGCTTCACCCGGATCGGCTATTCCACTGGTGATTGGGAATTTACGCTGGAACTCATCCACTCTGAAGACTGACCTTTGCATTTTGAAATACTCTAGCCACCACAATAGTCTCACCAACGTGTCTCTCTGGCATATATATTGCTTGTCTAACTGCATAGAACAGGCCTTTGCAAACGGATTCTTTTCCTTTTTGCCTATTCTAAACAGTTGAGGGTAGTTGTAGATGAATAAGCCATTGGCTAGACATGTTGTTTCCGTGACAGGTACGCTGTTTTTGCTGGTTCTTGTAGCAGGTTTTGTACCTGACGTGCGGGTGCTGGAGGTTCGGCGGCCTATGAGCGAAGGGACATGGGCCAAAGGGCTACAGCCTGTGACACGTCCTTTGAGCCATCTTGCATGGAATATGCGCGGCGATCTTGGCACCTCCAAGCCTGTCGCCTCAGCGCCGAGTGTCAAACGACAAGCTCTGCTCGAAGTGAAGGGCGGCACTGTCATGCTGCGCACGGAAGGTGGCGCGTCTCCGGTGACGCTCGATGCGGACGGGATCAGCCTTTCGCCGCTGTTTCCAGCGCAAACACCGCCGTATGCGGGCAAGCCGTCTGCTCGTCTGGCACAATACGACACAACGCCTGAGGTCGGGGGACAGCTTGAAGGTAACGGGAGCACGCCTTTTTCTGTAGCCCTCACTCCCGTGCGTCAACTGGGAGAACCGCTTGATTTTCAAGGTCTTCCACTGCGCTGGAACGCCAGCCAGCAGACGTGTGAGCTTTCGCCGGACGCGAGGGAACGTATCGAAAAGATTCTGACGGAACTTCGGGAAGTGGCGGGACTTTCAGCGTCCTTGCGGCGGCGGGCAGAGCGCTACAGGCCGGCTGTGGAAAAATATGCAGCGAGGTACCACCTTGCGCCAGAACTCGTCTACGCCCTTATTTATACGGAAAGCAGTTTTGACCCGGATCTGGTGAGTCACCGCTCTGCACACGGCCTCATGCAGGTTGTTCCAGAAACGGCGGGCGGCGAAGTGCATAAATGGTTCGGACGTTCCGGGGTGCCGGATGCTGAGGCCTTGCTGCATCCAGAAACAAACATCAAGTACGGCACAGCCTACCTGTATTTGTTGCAGACCCGCCACTTAAACGACATCGACGACCCCAAGTCACGGGAATACTGCGCTATTGCAGCCTATAACATCGGGGCAGGGGGGATGTTGAAAACGTTTGGTGGCACCCATGAAGCGGCGTTTGAGGTCATCAATGCGCTCTCGCCGGACGAGGTGCGGGAAAGGTTGCTGAAGAAGCTCCCCTCGCGTGAAACCAGAGGTTTTTTAAACAAGGTGCTGGTGTTGCAGGAACGCTTCTCAGTCATGAGCTGAACAGCGCCGTTTACGCCGGGGGTTCTCATCAGATTGTGTCAAACGCGAAAAAGACGTACCATGCCCCCATGTCGGACAGCCCTTTGTGTTCTCGGTGTCCAGACGTTCGTTTTTTGCACAAGCCGCACTGCGGCGGCTGGCGTTTTGGCGTCAGCAGAGCATTTTCATGTGAAAATGTTGTAACCATCAGACAAGTGGAGTTTTCATGCGTATTTTCAGCGCTCTTGCCCTGACTTTGATCCTTGCGTTTTCTGTTGCCGGTTGCACCGGATCTAAAGTAGCCGTTGTTGATCCTGCTCGACTGTTTCAGGAGAGCACCCCCGGCAAGGCCGGCATCGAACATCTCAAGCAGATCGAAACCGCGATGCAGGCACAGCTTGAAGTCGCGCAGGGTCTTATTGAAAAAGCACCCAACGACGAAGCCTTGCGGGCGCGCTTCCAGAAAGCCTTCATGGGCTATCAGCAGCTTGTGACGGCTGAACAGAAGAAGGTTGTGGAGCGCATCAACGAACTGATGCAAAAGACTCTCGATTCTTACCGCGCCAAGAAAAGCTACGCTGTCATCATGAACACCGAGGGTCTGCTTTCTTTTGATCCCAAAGCTGACGTGACGGCAGAAATCATCACAGAAATGAACCAGACGGCTGTGACGTTTGAACCAGTCAAGCTCGACGCTCTTGCAGCCGATGCCCCCAAGGCCGATGCTCCCAAGGCCGATGCCCCTAAGGGTGATGCCCCTAAGGGTGATGCCAAAAAGACAGATGAAAAGAAGTCTGAGAAAAAATAACCTGCTCTAGAGCTTCTAGACTATAAAAACAGCCTTCCACCTCCCCAAACGGGACGCGGAAGGCTGTTTTTTTACCTTGAAACGGCTCTAGGGCATTGTAACATTGAGGTCGCTATCAACTTCGGCGGTGACTTCGGCACTTTTCCCCACAAGGGAAAGTGCGGCGGCGGTGAGCTGGGGGAGAAGGTCTTGTGTGTTGCTTCGGCTCCCTGTACTTGTAACCACGACCCGCCACAAGACAGCCTCCGGCGGAATACTCGTGTTTGCGTCAAGAATGGGCGGTGCATACGGTTCTTGCGCGGCGGGGTTGCCTTGCGTAGAGAGCGCTGGCGCGTAGGGCGGCTGGGACAGCGTCTCAGGTGACGTTGCCGCGCTGGTGTTGTGCGAAGCAGGCTTGACCGAGGCGGGAGATAGAGGCGAGACAGACGCCAGCAGGGCGGCGCGAAGAGCGGCGGGCAGGGCGGTGGCGCGCAAGGCCTCGATGGTCAGCGTGTGGGTGTAGACGGTATGGATGGTTGGCTCTGTATACCCATAGCCGTAGCGGGAACCAAAAAAGCTGTTGTGACGGCTCCGGTACCCGTGCCGATTCCACCCCGTACCCATTCCAAACCCGAACATGGACGATCGCCTGTAATACGGATCGCGGTAGTAGACATCGGAACCATCCAGAACCGTACTTGGTTCGCTGGTTTCCCACCAGATGCGTACAAGAACATCGGCCTGTGCTGGATGGCTGATCCATGTCCAGTTGTACACCGTGAGCGCCCCGGCAAGAGGTGCCGCGACAAGATCAAGCTCGGTGCGCTCGGTTGAGGCGCCATCAGCAGAGACGGAAGCAGGCAAGCTCACGCCTGACCCCGGAACAGCAACCCATGAAAGATCGGTCGGTATCGGGAGTGACGAGGCAGCGGCCTGCACTGTCGCGCTCAGTCTGCGTCCGCAACCGCAGACCGCAAGGGTCAGGCCAAGTGCCACGAGCACGAAAAAAAGACGCGAACGCCGCATAAGAGGCCTCCAGTCAAAACAGTTGAGAAAAAACGTCTTTGAGGGCACAGTACAAGCGAAAGGCACAAAAACAGTCGCTGGTGTAGTTTCAAGGTGAAAGAGAAAAAAGGCAACCTGAAAAAGTCACATCAGAACACCAACAAACTCTCGTTGTTAGCGTACAGGTATCATGAAAAACAAACAACTTCCCTCTGCTCTCCTTGTCGGGTTCGCGTTGCTCCTTCTGGGGGCACTCGCGGGGTGTTCTCTGCTGGAATCAGCTCCAGAACCCGCCAAGCCCGCCAATCCTACGGGTGTGTCTGGCAAGCTCAATGCCGAGGCAGAACAGCTTTTTGCCAAGGCGCATGTCCTTTGGCGCCACACAGAAACCTGTTCTGATACGGAAAAGGCGGTGCTCTATCTGGATCAAGCGCTTGCCATTGAACCCGACTACCCCCAAGCCTTGCAACGCCGGGGGCTGGTCTTGAGCCAGCTTGGCTATACGGATGAGGCTTTCGAGGACTTTACCCGCGCTATCCGGCTTGACCCCACAGCAGAAGCGTATGCCGACAGAGGTCTGGGGCTGTTGCGGGCGGGGCGGTACGGTGGCGCTCGAAAGGATCTGGAGCAGGCACTGCGCCTTGACGCGCATTCGCATCGGGCATGGAACTTTCTGGGCGCTATCGCCACACAGGAAGGAAAAATGGAAGAAGCCTGCACAGCTTTTGAAAACGCCTGTTCCAACGGCGACTGTGTGGGGCTTGAATCCGCCAGACGCGAAAAGCTCTGCAAGTAACAAGCCCTTTCGGAGCAACGGTCGTGCTTCTTCCAAGAGTCCTCATGGTTTCGCCACGAACGATGCGTTTTCCCCCGATTTTGTCTTCCTCTCCCTTTACCTTGGTCGGTAAAGTCGGTAGAGAAACGTGATGCGATGTCACGGGGTGCCGGGGCATGTTTTTTCAGGTGTTTCTACTCTGCCGCAAGCCGGAATATCCCGGTTGTCTCAAGAGGTAATGGAATGATAACAAACCGTTCCCGCAGCCCGCTGTTTGTGCCTTTTTTTCTTGCGCTTCTTGGCGGCCTGTTCTCTGGCTGGAATGCGTGGGATTCAGCGTCTGTTCCCTGTCTGACCGCCGGGTGTACGCTCTATCAGGGCTTTGCGCTTGGTGGCGTTTCCCTGTGGTGGGGTGGCGTCATTGTTTTTATGCTTTTCGCTGGGATAGCTCTTGTCGGTCAGGCTGGCGCGGGGCGTCTGCTGTCTGGATTTGCGCTCACGCTCGACTGTGCGCTGTTGCTTGTCATGGTGCTGACGCTCCCCTGTCTGGCTTGCCTGCTGGTGGCGGTGATGCTGGCTCTTTCCTACGTTGCCTTTGGGGTGGCGATTGAGGCCAGAAATCCTGTCCGAGGCGGTGCGGTTCGACACATGCACCTTTCGCCTCTCTTGCTGATCTGGGGTTTGTTGTTTTTGTTGAGCCTTGGCGGCGTGTTGCGCAACGAGGTCACCCCTTGGGCTATTCAAGCTCCTGTTGAAGCTGAAACAGCGCCGGTGCGCGTGTTTTTCTCGCCGTCCTGTACGGCCTGCCGTCAGCTTGTCACCAGCATGTCCGAGTCCGATGCGCGCAAGGTGACGTGGTGTCCGGTGTCCGAAGACGAGAAGGATCTTGCCATCATCCTTGACCTCAACAAGCGCTTGACAGTCTCTGCAACCCCCATCGGCACGGCCTTCACCCAGTCTCTTGAAGCGCCTGCGCTGACTCTTTTTGACATGTTTCGCCCCGAAGTCCTGTCCACCCAATTTCGCCTGTGGTGCAATCAGGCGCGGGTGATCACCTCTGGGGAAGGGCGTCTTCCCTTTATTGAATTTACGGGTATCCCGTCAGCGCTTCTTAAAAGCACGGCGACCAGTCGTCCTGTGACCGCAGGGCAGGCCTCTCCAAATCTTGACCCCACCTTACCGATTGACCTTGGTGAAAGCGGCAGTTGTGGCGGCAGCACCACCAAAAACGGCGCACCGTGCCCTTGATGCCAGAGTTTTAGCAGAGACGTGCGAGGTGTACAAAGTCTTGCCCCAGCTTTTACCATGGGACGAGCCAGTACTTTTCGCACGCTTTTGCCGCGCCGGATGTCAGGGACATAAATTTAGAAGCATTCTGCAAATAATGACGCCAGGGTGGCGACTGTTTGTACGCACAGGCAAGCGTTGTCTTTCCGTTTCCCTTGTGAAGTCTCTAAAAATCGCGTAAGGGAGTAAGACGGCAAACGTTTTTCAGGTTTCAGACCGCGCCCCAGCGGAACAATCACTCTCTAACGACACGAGCAGTCATGAGCGCAGAAGATTTTGTCTCAGCCCGACGTGAGCAGGCTATCCGGGCATGGACGGACGCCGTCTATGCGATGTATCCGTTTGAAACTACGGGATTCATTCGTACCCAAAAGGATCGTTTTGCCAACCCCGTGGGACACGCCACTGTTGCCGCCGCAGGCGAGATCTACAACGCCGTTTGTGGGCAGGATGTGGCTATGGACACAGTACACGGCGCTCTTGCGGAGCTTATCCGTATCCGCGCTGTGCAGGATATGCGCCCAGAACAGGCTGTTGGTGTCCTGTTTTTGCTCAAACCTGTGCTGCGCGAACTTTTTCTCGTGGACATGCTGGCCTCGGGAAAGCTCGACGACTATCTGGAAATGGAATCCCGACTGGATTCCCTTGTCCTGATAGCGTTTGGCATGTATGTGGCTGACAGGGAACAGGTCTATGCCGAGCGGGTGTCTGAACAACGCCGGGGAGGTTCCCAGCTTGCACGCTGGGCAGCCAGGCACGGCATGACCGATGCGTAACGCAGGGGCTGGCTCTGCGGTACGTCCTTTTTGGGAGCGTCTTTGAAGGTGGCGCGCCCAGAGTCGCGGGCAACACAGTGTTTGTACGCGGCTTTCACTCTTTTTTCACTGGTTACGGATTGCATATGTCAAACTTTAAGCCTGGAGTGAGGTAGGGAATGATAGTTTCACTCGTGGCAGCCCTGCTCATCGGAGTCCTCGCCTGGGCGGGGGCGGTCGCCGGATTCCAGCCCCTGCTGGGTGTGGCTCTGCCGCTTTTCGCAGTGGCGGTCTTCCTTTGCGGGATCATCTGGCGCGTTACCTGCTGGTGGGCGAAATCGCCCGTGCCTTTTGCCATCCCCACCACAGGGGGGCAGGAGCGCTCTTTGAGCTGGATCAAGCCCAATCGTCTGGACACCCCCATGACTACGGCGGGCGTTGTGGGACGCATGATACTTGAAGTCCTGCTGTTCCGCTCGTTGTTTCGTAACACAACCGCAGAAATAAGCCCCATCGGGCCACGCGCCACCTACTTTTCGTCCAAGTGGCTGTGGTTTTTTGCGCTCATGTTCCACTACTGTTTCCTCATCATCTTTATCCGCCATTTCCGTTTCTTCATTGAACCGGTGCCGATCTGCCTGACATGGCTCGAATTTTTCGACGGCATCATGCAGGTGGGCGCGCCCCGCGTGTTCGCAACAGACGCCCTTATTGTGGTGGCGTTGCTGTTCTTGTTCCTGCGGCGTCTGGCAAACGCTAAAGTCCGCTACATCTCGCTGGCAAACGACTATTTCCCCTTGTTCCTCCTCTTCGGACTGGTGGGTACGGGGATCTGTATGCGCTATTTCGACAAGGTGGATATCGCGCAAGCCAAGGTCTATATCATGGGTCTGGTGCATCTTTCGCCGCAAGCGGCAGACGGCCTTAGCCCCATCTTCTTTACCCATCTGGTCTTTTTGAGCCTTCTGCTTATGTACATCCCGTTTAGTAAGCTCATGCACATGGGCGGCGTGTTCTTGTCTCCCACAAGGAACATGCGCTGCAACACCCGCGAAGTCCGTCATGTAAATCCATGGAACAACGTCAACGCGCCGTTCCGCACCTACGCTGAATACGAGGATGACTTCCGCGAACCTATGGCTGAGGCTGGTCTGCCGCTTGACAAGCAGCCTGAAGATGTTGACCAACCCGAAGCCACCCCAGCCAAGTAAGGAGTCCCTCATGGCAAAACTGCCAAAACCGGAAGAGCTTATCGCCAACCGTCCGGGCTTTCCCGAAAAGCACTGGATGGACGTGAAGCCGGAATTCAAATCCGGCAACTACTGCTATCCCGCCAAGCTGGACATCATGGAAGGGCTGCACATGCCCCATCCCCATCTGTGGCAGCCGGAAGCGGAAGACTGGAATCTGCCTGAAAATTGGGAAGAGATCATCTACAACGGCCTGAAAGAACGCCTTGCCAAGCACCGTTCGCTCAAGCTGTTCATGGATACTTGCGTGCGTTGCGGCGCTTGCGCTGACAAATGCCATTTCTTCCTTGGCACCAATGACCCCAAGAACATGCCTGTACTGCGTGCAGAACTCCTCCGTTCTGTGTACCGCAAGGACTTCACCACCGCAGGGAAACTGCTCGGCAAGGTTGCCGGTGCGCGTAGCCTGTCAAAGGAAGTCATCAAGGAATGGTTCTTCTACGCCTATCAGTGTACCGAATGTCGGCGTTGTTCGCTGTTCTGTCCTTACGGGATTGATACTGCGGAAATCACGGCTATCGTGCGCGAATTGCTCCATGAAGTGGGGCTTGGCATCAACTGGATCATGGAACCTGTGTCCAACTGTAGCCGCACAGGCAACCACCTTGGCATCCAGCCGCACGCCTTCAAGGAAATTGTGGAATTCCTGTGCGAAGACATCGAAACCATCACAGGCATCCACATTGATCCGCCGTTCAACGAAAAGGGTCATGAGATCCTGTTCATCACGCCCTCTGGAGACGTGTTTGCCGAACCCGGCATCTACACCTTCATGGGCTACCTCATGCTCTTCCACGAGCTGGGACTCGACTACACCCTGTCCACCTACGCCTCCGAAGGTGGGAACTTTGGTTCCTTTGTGTCCTTTGATATGGCGAAAAAACTCAATGCCAAGATGTACCATGAGGCCGAACGCCTCGGCTCGAAGTGGATTCTCGGCGGCGAATGCGGGCATATGTGGCGCGTGGTCAACCAGTACATGGCGACCTACAACGGCCCAGCTCCGGTCGGCATGATGGATGTGCCCACCTCGCCCATCACAGGCACGCGCTTTGAAAACGCCAAGGCCACCAAGATGGTGCATATCGCGGAATTCACCGCCGACCTTGTACACCACAACAAGCTGAATCTGCGTCCTGAACGCAACAACAACATCATCACCACCTTCCACGACTCCTGTAACCCTGCGCGGGCTATGGGTCTTTTGGAAGAGCCGCGTGAAGTCTTGCGGGCTGTGTGTAACAACTTCGTGGAAATGCCGCCTCACACCATCCGTGAGGAAACCTTCTGCTGCGGTGCTGGTTCTGGTCTGAACACCGAAGAAATCATGGAACTGCGCCTGCGTGGCGGATTCCCGCGTGGCAATGCCTTGCGTTTTGTCCAGCAGAAGAACGATGTCAACTGGATGACTTGTATCTGTGCGCTAGACAGAGCCACCCTGCCGCCTGTTGCCAACTACTGGGCACCGGGAGTCACGGTCAGCGGGATGCATGAGCTTGTCGCAAACGCGCTGGTCATGAAGGGCGAAATCCCCCGCACCCTGGATATGCGTCAGGAAGATCTCGAATATCCTGACCCCGAGCCGGAAGTTGACGTTGCCGAGGAATGCTCCTCCGCCCCCGCTTCCCCAGAGGAGGACAACTAAACCATGTACAATGCCAAATACATTCTTCCCGGCATCGTGATCGCCGTGGTGGCCTTCACCGCCCCCTTCTGGCTGAACCTCGGAAGCCCAACCTACCCTTATCCCAAACTCGCCGTACCCACAGGTGAGGGGCAAGATAAGTGCGTCGAGCCACGCGAGTGGATGCGAGCCAATCACATGACTCTGCTCAACACCTGGCGTGACGAGGCTATCCGTCTTGGCAAACGCGAATATGTGGCGAGCGACGGTAAAAAGTGGGTCGTAAGCCTTCAGAATACCTGCATGGCCTGCCACACCAACAAGGTCGATTTCTGCGACAAGTGCCACAACAGCAACAATGTCCAGCCCTACTGCTGGGATTGTCACGTTGCGCCGAGGGGGAACAAGTAATGAAGAAAGAAAGTAGAAGAGACTTTCTGAAAATAGCCGGGCTTTCCGCTTTTGCGCTCGGCACGGCCAGCTTCTTCGCCTCTGGTTCTGTAGCAGCCAGTGCCGCCCCCGGCACGGCAGCTGCTGCGCAGGCGGGTGCCAAGACGCCTGTTGTTCCTGCAACTGGCCCGACCGTTCCCGGCGTGAAGCCTCCTGTTGCTGGCGTTGGTAGCTACGTCTCACAGCCAGAAGCTCTGCACGCCAAGCGCTGGGCTATGGTTGTTGATACGCGCAAGTTTACCAAGCCTGAGCATTTTCAGCGGGTCATTGACGCTTGCCATCACGAGCACAACGTGCCGAATATCCCTGGCAAGCAGGATGTCAAATGGCTCTGGACAGACAAGTTTGCGCATGTCTTCCCTGACGATCCTCTGCCGTATGGCCCGGAACGTTTTCTGCATGGCGACTTCCTGCTTCTGTGCAACCATTGCGAAAACCCGCCTTGTGTGCGCGTCTGTCCTACAGGTGCGACCTTCTTGAATGAAGAAGGCATTGTGGTTATGGACCCGCACCGTTGCATCGGCTGCCGGTTCTGCATGGCAGGTTGCCCTTACGGTTCGCGGAGTTTCAACTTCCGCAATCCGCAAGACTATGTGAAAGACCCCAATCCCAATTATCCCATGCGGACACGCGGGGTTGTGGAAAAGTGTACCTTCTGTCCTGAGCGTCTTGCTGTTGGCAAGCTCCCGGCCTGTGTGGAGGCTTCTGAAGGCGCCATGATCTTTGGCGACCTGAACGATCCCCACTCTCCCGTGCGTCAGGCTTTGTCCCAAAACTTTGCCATCCGCCGCAAGCCCACTCTGGGCACCCAGCCCGGCGTGTACTACATCATCTAGGAGGCCGCCATGCTTGAACTGATTCTCAAAGGCCGGCCACGTTTCTATCTGTGGCTGTGCTTTCTGGGTGCTGTTATCGGAATTGCGTTTTGTGTGTACCTCTTTCAGGCGTACATCGGCCTTGCCATCACTGGCATGAGCCGAGACGTATCCTGGGGGCTGTACATTGCGCAGTTCACCTACTTTGTCGGTGTGGCAGCTTCAGCGGTGATGCTTGTGCTCCCCGCCTACTTCCACCATTACGAAAAATTCAAACGGGTGATCATCTTCGGCGAATTCATGGCCGTGGGCGCGGTCATCATGTGTATGCTGTTCATTGTGGTTGACCTTGGCCAACCGCAGCGGATGCTCAACGTGATGCTCAATCCCACCCCGAATTCCATCATGTTCTGGGATATGACGGTGCTCTTTGGGTACCTGATCCTGAACCTTGTCATTGGCTGGACAACGCTTGAAGCCGAACGCAACGACGTGAAGCCCCCAAGCTGGATCAAGCCGCTGATTTACCTGTCGGTTGTGTGGGCGTTCTCCATCCATACCGTGACAGCCTTCTTGTACGCCGGGATTCCCGGACGTCACTACTGGCTGACCGCGATTATGGCGGCTCGTTTCTTGTCGTCCGCGTTTTGTTCTGGCCCCGCGATCTTGTTGCTCCTGCTCATGGTGGTGCGCCGCTGCACTGGTTTTGAAGCGGGAAAAGAAGCGGTGCGGACACTCGCAACCATCATCACCTACGCCATGTGCATCAACGTGTTCTTCTACTTGCTGGAAGTTTTCACCGCGTTCTACAGTGGCATTCCCGGACACCAGCATCCTATGATCTACCTGTTCACCGGACACGACGGACACATGGCATGGATCAATAGCTGGATGTGGACGGCGGTGGTTTTTGCAGCGCTCTCGCTCATTTTGCTCATTCCGCCAGCGTTGCGCAACAACGACAAGATCCTCCCGTGGGCGCTTGTCATGCTGGTCATTGCTTCCTGGATCGACAAGAGCCTTGGGTTGCTTGTCGGCGGCTTCACTCCCAACATGTTTGAAACCGTTACCGAATACATTCCTACACTTCCCGAAATACTCATCGCGCTCGGCGTCTACGCCATAGGCGGACTCATTGTCTCCGTCCTCTGGAAGATTGCCCTTGATGTCAAGCGCGAAACCGGGACGTTTGACAAGGCATAAACACGAATCGGGGAAGGAACAAACTTCTGGCTTGTTCCTTCCTCTCCCCCCTCCGCCTTTCCCCTTCAGGCTAACTCTATGAATTTCAGCTTTCAGCGCAATCCGCAGCGGCTTGTCGAATGGGCAGGCCTCGTGAAGATCGAAGACAGCAAGCAGGAACGGGCGTTTCTGCAGAAGCTGGATTCGATTGATGGTGCGCTGTTGCGTCCCTTGGTGCTGGTGGTTGGCGGGTTTTTGGATCAGGTTCTTGCGAACAGCTACCGCGTGTGTGCGCAGTACCCTGAAGAGCTTCGTGCCAGACACGATGTCTGGTTCCGCGAATATTATGAAGGTCGCGCCATGCGGTGCCTTGTGGACTGGTACGCCGCGCACGGGCAACCTGTTGCGCTGATCGGGCACAGCTGGGGCGGGGATGCCGCCGTCAACGCCGTAGCCCGCAAGGTTTCGGCGCACATCACGCAGCTTATCACGCTTGACCCTGTTTCACGCAAAGGGGCACCGCGTCAAAGACTCCAGAACGTCGCGCATTGGCTCAACATCTATGTGGATTACAACCGCACGCCCTTGTTTGACATTCCTAATATTGTGGCACGCATCGGCGGCCCTTGGGAAGCTGTAGCCACCGCAGACAGCAACCTTTCCTGTCCGCTTGAGATCACCCACGCCTTTGCCCTTGCCATGTTCACCCGCTTCGGTCAGGACGCGCTTCGCACCCTTGTATAAAAGGATGCAGGGGTTGGAGCGGATAGCACCGAGCTTCTACCCGCCTCCCCCAAAAAGAAACGTTTTTCGGCAAAAGGATTTTTTGAAACGAGCAGCGTTGCAAAAAGAATCTGCTCTAGACAGCGTCCTTCCCTCAATTCTGCCGTTCTCTCCTTTCTCTCCGTTCTCTCCTTTCTTGCCCTCGCACAGCCATCCCAACGGTGTTGGCGGCGGCGATGAGGGCGCCGGGGGCGAGGTGGGCGTAGCGCATGGTGACTTTGGGGTCATGGTGCCCAAGGAGTGCTTGCACTTCATAGAGCGAACACCCCGCATTCACAAGGAAACTGGCGAAAGAATGCCGCAGATCGTGCAGCCGCACGCCAGAGAGTCCCACTTTTGCGCGGATGCTGTCCCAGGCGTGGAAAAACGACACCGGCGGCTTGCCCGTTTTGGGATTGACAAACACCCATGGCACGCCCTCAAGGTGGGGCAGGTCGCGCAAAAGCTGCATGGCTACATCAGAAAGGGGAATGTGGCGCGGCTTGCCGGACTTGGAGAGCGGCACGGTCAAGAGTCGCCGCGCAAAGTCCACATGCTCCCAGCGAGCGTCCAGAATCTCTCGCTTGCGTGCCCCTGTATAGAGCAAGAGCTTAATGATCTGCGCAACTTGGGTGTTTGGATTGGCGTCAAGTTCGTTTAACAGAAGCCGAGCTTCTTGCTGTGTCAGGTAGCGTTCGCGTGCGCCGTTGTCGGGAAACAGCTCCACCCCGACACAAGGGTTGCTTCCAGCAGGCAACATCTCCCAGCGTATCGCACAGTTGAGCATGTACCGAAACAGAATGAGAATCCGATTGCAGGTTCCAGCGGCGTACTGTTTGCGGGATTCAATGTGCATTGAGGAGACTTCAGAACGTACAATGCGGTCGATTTTTGTGTCACCAAATCGCGGCAGAAGATGTACCCGCAACAGGGCTTCATCTGTAGACCAGCTTCGCTTGCGACTTTTAGCATACGGCATGTAGTATTCTGCTGCAAACTGTTGTAACGTGGGTACAGTATCCAGAAGGTGTTGTTTGAGTTTTGGATCTCCACCTGCATCAAGACAATCTCGCAAGAGAAAGGCTTTTGTCTGCGCTTCACGCAAGGTCATTTCATAGAGTTTTCCTATCCGAATGCGACACTGTTTTCCTTCACGACTCCTATAACGAAAAAGAAACGTTCCACTCCCACTTGAACGGTGTTCGAGTACAAAGCCTTTGATCTCCGTATCAACATACATAACCGCTTTCTCTGACGGGATAAGCGCGTCTAGAGTCCTCAGTAAGACTGAGGTAAGAGCACATACAGGCATAAGGCAACCTCACTGCTATCAAGTTACAAAGAGCCTTTATGCTAACACAGTGAGCGTGAGCAGGTATAGCTTTAAAAAGCTATAGTATATGTGCTATGGTATGTTGTCCTTTTCTGGATGGTCTTTTTGCGGTTCATTGCAGAAAAAACGGTGCCGCAGGAAGGGGGCGCTCCTTATCCGTCGGTGTGACCCGCACAAGGACAGACGCCGTGGTTCCCATGCGTAAACGGATGTTTGGGGGCACGTCGCACAAACCAACGCGCACGGGGATACGTTGCGCGAGCCGGATCCACTCAAACGTAGGGCTGACATTGGGGAGCAGTTTTTCGCCAGTGCTCCCGTTTTGTTGGGCAATCCCCCAGCCGATGCCGAGCACAACTCCCCGAATGGGCGTGTCCGGGTAGCTCATCAGCGTGACCAGCGCCGCGTCACCGGGCTGAAAATCTCGAATCATGGTCTCGCGGAAAAAGGCATCTACCCAAAAACTCTTGGCATTTATCAGCGCCATGAGCGGGACATACGCCACAGCCATACTGCCAGCCTGAAGGGTCAAATTGGTGATATACCCATCTATCGGTGCGAAAACATGGGTAAAAGAAAGATTCAGTTGCGCCGCATCGCGTTGGGCTTGCGCAACGCGCACCCCTGCTTCTGCCGCCAGCAGTTGGTCTCTGGCACCGTGCCCGGTCGCGTTTTTGGCTTTGCGTGCAAGGGCTTCTTGTTGCACCAGCGCGGCTTTTGCCTGTATCAGGGCTATGTTGTAGGTGCTTGCGTCGATTTCAAACAGCAAGTCACCAGCTCGAACGTATTGATTGTCCACAACATGCACAGTAGATACAGGCCCTGACACCCGTGAAGCGATCTCTAGAACCTGCGCCTGTACCAATCCATCCCGCGTCCACGGGTTGCGGAAGTAGGCACGGTATTGCACAACAACGGCAAGCACTGCTCCTGACAGGATGAGGAGTGTGATACCCCATCGCACGAGATTTTTTACGTTCATACATCCATCCATACTGATGCCAGAAGGCATGTAGCGATCACAACCAGAGCCAGAAACACCCACGGTGGATTGGCAAAAAAGCTGTTCACACCAAAGCGAACGAGCAGCCAGAACACAAACGTCCCTATTCCAATCCCACAAAGCAGGATCGGCAGAAAGGGCGAAAAAAAGACGCCTAGTACAGACAATTCATGTGGCATACGGTGTATCCTTGTTTTTTACACGCTCATGCGGCTCTTGTAACGATTGCACCACACAGACATAACAGGAGAGTGAACGTAGAATGCTCCCGCAAATGGCTGCGATACGTTGTGACTGCGTGCTGTCTGTTTGTACCCGCACCTGAGAGTCGGCGTACAGCGCAACAAGCAGTGCTTCAACCGCATCGTGCAGAGATTTGACATGATCTAGCAGAGAATTTGCAGCAAAAGATGGCTTTTTTATCTTGGAGAGAGGGGCAAGGTGCAGTGACACATCTTGATCGGACGTTGCCATTGCAGTTTGGAGACGGTAGAGGGAGGTGGCAATGTCCATGAGTTCTGTTCCGAGAATCTGGGCTATTGCTGGAGCCATAAACGGGCGGGACACCTTTTGCGCCATAAGGCCGATCTGCGCTGCCAGAAAATGGAGTTTGTGGAGCGTATAGGTGCTGTAGAGGGTGCTGTAGAGCTGTTTTTTACCCGTATGTGCAGACTGCATACGAACAACAAGACGTTGTGCTGCATGGAAAAAGAAGAGCTGTTTCTGTATAAACGCACTGTTTGCGTCTTTTGCAAAGAAAAGATAGTGGATACAGGCCACAAGACACATACCGAGTAACAGGGCACTCGAACGCGATGTGAAAGCATAAAAGCTGTATTGCGGTATATTCGTAAAATTACAGACCGAAAGCCATGGCATCATAAAGCCGAATTTCATGGATTTTTGCGTTGGATGGGAGAACCAGAAGGACAAGATGAAGGCAATGACGAACAGCAGAGCTAAAAAAAGGGTGAAATTGGTCACGAAGGGATAGACAAAGAAATACAAGACGCCTGTGAGTCCAATGCCATAGACAAAATAGAGAACAGAATGCAGCGGTTCACTCCCTGTGAGCAGGATAAAAAGCCCTAACACCAGCGTTAGCTCCAGAAAGGCCATGTTCTCTGTGCCCGGTGGATCAAGCAGAATCCAGATGCACACGGTTATCCAGAACAGGACAAAGGTCTGAATCAAACTGGAACGCTGTTCTGGTCTGAAAAAGAACATCCTCTGTTCTGGTGCGCTCTCTATAGATACAGGCTTTTTACCTTGGTGCAACAGGTAGTCAATGAGTTTTTGCAGCGTATTGCAGAGCTGTACCTGTCGCTGATAGAGTGTTTGTGCTGTGGACAACAGTCCACGTTCCATGGCAGAACGGGTTGCTGTTGTTTCGCTTGCGAGGACGAGTTGCGCTTGCAAAGGAGGGGATGACGGCTGCACAAGGCAAGAAAACAATTGTTGCAACGCCGCCATGCTGGGTGTAAAATCGGAAAAGAGCGCTTCAAGATCAAGGTTTTTCATAGCAACAAGTGTCCCCGTCCACTTGCGTTGGGTTTCAAACAATTCTGTGCTACAGGCCAGTGCAGAACGCCACAGGGCGCGGTCTGCATAGATCTGACTGTTTTCGAGCTTTACAGCGGGGAGAAGCAGTTGTGTGGCGTTCATGAGCGTGTGTATTTCGTTGTATTTTACATACATGTCACGCAAAGAACCCTCTTTTTCCTGCTCTTGTGCCTGTACAAACAAGGTGAGATGCGCTTGAAGGATCTTTTCTATATTGACAGTAAAGGTTTTGAGCGAAAGTTGAGGCGCAACCACGAGTGTTATCAGGGTATACACGGCAATACCCAGCAACGTTTCTTCAGAACGGTACACGGCAAGGGTAAAAACGTCTGCTGGATTTTTTGATCCAACAAGAACAATAATCATGGTTACAATGGCAGTGATGAAGAAAAAATAGCCATAAAATCTGCTTCCAGACATGAAGTACATCATGACACTCAGATAGATTGAAAGCGCAAACAACAGCAGAAAGCGCTCTTGAGAAAAGAGTATGAACAAGAAAAGCCCTGTAGCCGCACCGATAAAGGTTCCTACAATACGCAACAGTCCTTTTTGAAGCGATTGACCAATGGATGGAAGACTCAGCATGAAGACAGTGAATCCAGCCCAGAAGGGTTTGTCGATGTGCCAGATGAACGCCAGCGCGTAGACGCAAACCAGTGATAGCCCTGTAACTGCGGCGATCTGTATTTTAGAGACGGTTTCTTTCTGCATGAATCTCCTCCACCATCTACGCCTGTGCGAAGCGTTGCTGTTTCTTTCCTGCTGCACAAGAACAGTACGGTCATACAGAGTGAACCATCTTACAGCCTCGACCTCCACCGTCAATCCCATGAGAATCTCGATTCTGTCGTGCCCAGAAAAGAGGTTGCGGAGGGGCACCTCTACAGACTATGCTCGGCACCGACACCTTTCCCCTGCGTGTGAGCGCACAAGGACACATCGTGAACGACAAAAAAACGCCTTCCGGCAGTAGCTTGTTCGATGCCGCAGGCCGAGCCAGCCTCATGGGCTTGCACATGGTTTCCGGGATCATCGTGGGTACACTCATGGGCTACGGGCTAGACCGCTGGCTGGGCACCTATCCGTGGTGCTCGGCGGTGGGGCTGGTGTTTGGCGTTGGGGCGGGATTTCGCAATGTCTGGGTTGACGCCAAATCCCTGATCCGACAAGATGAACGGGAAAGCGCCCATAAAAAACCGCCCTCAGGAGGTTTGTTTTGACGTATTCGCTGGAAGGCTGGCTCTGGAGGCGGGGAATCCGCGACGAAACGTTGCGAAAAATCCTGCGAGGACAGCTTGTTATCACGCTGCTGACGCTTGGACTGGGGGCACTCCTGTGGCTGTGGTTCGAGCCGGTCGGGCGCTGGTTGTTCTGGTTTGGCACAGGTTCCGCTCTTTCAGCATGGAATTTTTATTTTCTTATAAAATATATTCAGCGTATTATTCAAGCAGGTTGGAGTAAAAGCGCCCTCGTTGGACTCCTGATTCATACCAACTTAAGGCTTTTATTCACAGGCGTTTTGTTGTATACGGCAATCGTGTGGTGCAAAGCGATCCTTTCCGCCCTGATACCGGGGCTTACCGTGCTCTTTGCGGGTATTCTTGTGGTGAGCCTCGAAAAGGCCTTGAAAAGATCCTCGTAAAAGCGTAAACGATATTTTTAGAACGAAGATACCTGCCCGGAATGATTGCACATGAGATGCTGCGTTTCATGTGTAGGATATACGAGTCCAAGATCCTTTTTTTCAAGGAGCACGAACATGGCTGGCGGACTTCCAGAACCAATCCTTCTTTCTGAACTTGTTCATCTTGATCGTATTTCGATCGCAGGGCAATCGCTTGAATTCAGGCATGTTTTCTACACATGGATGGCGATGCTCTTGCTGTTCGCGCTGGGGTGGCTCGTGCGCCGCAATTTGTCGCTGGTGCCAGGCAGACTGCAAAGCGTGTTTGAGACTGTCATAGGCGGTCTGGAGGACTTTACGGTTACCAACATGGGCGAGGATGGACGCAAGGTCTTTCCCGTGCTCATCGGTCTGTTTCTCTTCATCGCCATGCAAAACCTCCTTGGCCTTGTGCCGGGGTGTGACGCGCCAACAGCCAATGTCAACACCAACGTCGGCATGGCTGTGTTCATCTTCTTGTATTACAACTATCAGGGGCTGAAACGCTGGCGCGGGCATTACATCCATCACTTCATGGGGCCTATGCCGGTTCTGGCACCGTTCATGATGATTCTGGAATTTGTTTCGCACCTTGCTCGTCCGCTTTCGCTGACACTGCGTCTTTTCGGGAACATCCGGGGCGAAGAAATCGTCTTGGTTCTCTTTTTCTTGATGGCGCCGATCGTGAGCACCTTGCCCATTTATTTCCTGTTCCTGTTAGCCAAGCTGTTGCAGGCCTTCATCTTCTATATGCTGGCCATGATTTATCTCAAGGGCGCAATGGAACCAGCGCATTGAGGCGACTAGCTTGTGCGCTACTTTCGGGGGAAATGGTCTTCGGCCGTACTGGTCGTGTTGACCAACACATTATAAACTGTTCAAGGAGCATCCAAATGCGCAAGATTCTTGTGACCGTGCTGGGAACCGTGGCTCTGATGGGTATCGCTAGTCTCGCTCTCGCCGCTGACGCTACTGAAATCGCCAAAGTGAAACTTGACTCCGCATCCCTCGGCCTTGCCATCATCGGCACCGCTCTTGGCATGGCTATTGCCGCCGCTGGTTGCGGTATCGGTCAGGGCTTTGGTCTGAAGGGTGCTTGCGAAGGCATCGCTCGTAATCCTGACGCCGCTGGCAAAATTCAGGTCAGCCTGATCCTTGGTCTGGCGTTTATCGAATCTCTGGCTATTTATTCCCTGGTTGTGAACCTGATCATTCTGTTCGCGAACCCCTTTGCGTAAATCGAATCTCTGGCGCCGACCGGGACTCTCGGTCGGCGTCAGAATCCCTGCTTCAGAGGGATCGGCAAACCCCTCTGACTCTTTTTGCACTGCCAAGCCCAAGAAACTACCATGCTCTCATTGAAAAGCGAACGTATCCCCAGAGCCACCATCCGCCGCCTTGCCGTCTATGTGCAGGTGCTCGAAAGTATGGAGCGCAACGGCGTTGAAGTCATTTCCTCTGGCCCTCTGGCTGAAGCCTGCGATGTCAACGCTTCGCAAGTTCGGAAAGATCTCGCCTACTTCGGCGAGTTTGGCGTTCGTGGTGTCGGGTACAACGTCCCTAGCCTCATTGCCGCTATCAAGGCCTCCCTTGGTGTCGATCGTGAATGGCGTGCCGCGCTCATTGGCGTAGGAAACCTGGGGCGCGCCTTGCTCCACTACGGCGAATTTAAGTCTCGCGGTTTCCACATTGTGGGCGCGTTTGACTGCGATCCCTTCAAGATTGGTGAACAGGTCTATGGATTGGAAGTCACCTGTACGAGCGATCTCAAGGAAGCCGTGGATGCCAACAACATCGAAATAGGCATCATCACCACACCGCCAGAACGTGCGCAACGTGCCGCAGATCACCTGCTTGACGCGGGTGTGTGCGGGATTCTTAACTTTGCGGGCGCACGCATCCATGTCCCGGACAAGGTTTTTGTAGAATATGTGGATTTTTTCCATTATCTCTACTCCTTGGCCTTCAGCATCACCGGAAGCGAACAACGGGGCAAGTAAGCTGTTCTGAAAAAGGACAGCGAGGCTTGTACGCAGCTCCGAAGGCAAACCTTCGTGGCCTCTGCTGGCTTTGCCGTAGACGGTTTTTCCGAACACGAGGCCTCGGAGGCTTCCTGTTGTGCTTGTGGCCTGATTTTTGCTCTATTCATCCTGTCAGCCGTCTGGTGTAATCTTCTTGACAGGTGCCGCCCCATGCCTTTTCGTTTTCCATTGCAACAAGTGCTGGCTTTTCGAGAGCAGCTCAAGGATCAGGCACAGGTGGAGCTGGCTCGGGTTCTGGCGGAGCTTCAGCGTGAGCAGGCGTACCTAGCGCTCTTGCAAACGCAATTGCGTGAGCAAGAAGAAGCTCTGTACGTTGCCCCTTTGGATGACTCTGGGCAGCGCTGGCTTCTTGATAATTTTATTAAGGGGTTACACGCAGACATACACGGTACGCTGGCACGCATCCAGACCGCGAACAGCCGTGTCGAGGACGCCAGAAAAGCACTGGCGCTTCGAGCCAAGGAACACAAAGTGCTGGACAAACTCAAGGCGCGTCAGGCAGAACGTCATGCCTCCAATGAGCGCCTACAGGAGCAGCGAACCTATGACGAAACAGCAGCGCTTCGTTTCAAGGCTCCAACTTTCTAGAGTATGCCGCTGGATTTTGACGCTTGCCGCGTTGAAACTGGCGATGCTGGCGTTTATGGTGCTGTTGCCCGGTGCTGATCCGACACAAGAAGCAGGTCAAGCGTCTGAGCATTTTCTGACAGATCTTTTGCATGAAGCGGTACCCGTGCGCGGACAGATCGCCCATGCCGCTGAAGTGTCTCCGGGAACAGCCGTCACGCCGCCCGCACCCAAGATTCGTTCGGGACAAAATCAATCGCCGTTTGCCCAGCAGCCCGCGTCGAATCCTGCCGCTACGCCCGGTGGCGATGTCAATGCGCTGGCACCTGCGCCACAGGTAAGTCCTTTTGTTCCCAGAGATTCTGCCCAGCGCAAGCAAGAAGAGCTGAACCGCCGCGAACAGGAATTGCTGGCCTTGCAACAGCAGATGGAGACCCGTCTGGACGAGCTAAAAAATCTTGAAGGCAAGATTCAGGACATGCTCAAGCAGGCAAACAATGTGCAAGACGACAAACTCAAGCACCTCATTGATGTGTATTCAAACATGAAAGCAAAGCAGGCCGCCGAAGTGCTGGCGACACTTGACGAACGCATCGCCGTCAGAATTTTGGCAGGAATGCGCGGCAAGCAGGCTGGAGAAATCCTGACCTACATGCAGGCCGCACCCGCCGCCAAACTCTCAGAACTCCTCAGCCGTACTCAGTTACCCTGAAGGCAGAATCGGGGGAAGGGAGGAAGGAACCCTTCTGGAGAAGGGCTTTTGGGGTGGGGCGGGTAGAAAGAAACCCTTGCGGCTTTCTTTCTACCC
>JAVVPW010000007.1:0-25072 GCA_036655575.1 Bilophila sp. | reverse complement strand
ACATTACTCTGCTCTAGTTACACTGTGGAAAGTGCAGTGTGAAGGGAACCGTGTTGTTTGGTTCTGTCTGCAAGAGGATTGGCACTGTACCGCCCGGAGGCGTGAACTCCGTGATAAGAAGTTCCTTGGTTGTCTGGCTCAGATCTGCAACGCTTCCAGTGAGCTTCCAGCCGCCGATGGTGGCGTCCTCGTCTGCAATGCCGATGGTGGTAGTGGTGGCTTTTGGTTTTTGATACGCTGTAGTCAGCGATATGGTCTTGAGTTTGCTACATTGACCTCCAGCTAACAAAAATTGCGCGAACGACATACTGATTCGCGCTCGTGCTTCGGCTACAGTAGCAGTCACAGCCTTGATTTGCGCTTCTTCTTGCAGATCAAAATACCGTGGCACGGCGGTAGCCGCGAGGATACCGAGGATCACGAGCACGGCGATGATTTCCACCAGTGTGAATCCGAGTTTTTTTGAGGACATGTGTATCCTGTTCCCTTGATATAGACGTGCAAAAGGCAGGTGACAGCGGGTGTCGTGTCCGCTTCGATTCGATGCTAGGCACTTATAAAGTATTGTAGATCAATGTACAAGCTGCACCATATCCCACATTGGAAGAAAGATAGCGAGCGCGAAAAAGCCAATCACTATGGCAAGAGCGATCACAAGCAGGGGGCCTATGGCCTCGGTCAGCTCACCCACGGCATAGGCGACTTCCGCATCGTAATGCAAGGCGAGTTCGTCAAGCATTTCTTCAAGATTTCCAGAGTGTTCACCAACAGCCACCATGTTGATCACAAGCGGCGTGAAGTAGCGAACACTGCCAAGCGGTTGCGAGATGCCCTTTCCGGCACGCAACAGTTCGCGTACTTTTGTAAATTCGCGTTCAATAGCGGCGTTGCCAATGGTCGCAGACAAGATGTCGAACGATTGCAAAATACTCACCCCGCTGCGTTGCAACACTGCAAAAATGGAGGCAAAGCGCGCCATGATGCTCTTTTGGAGTACAGGACCAAGAACAGGCAACGCAAGGAGCAGTCGATCTTGCACATACCGCCCTCTCTTTGTACGCACAAAACGCCGCCAGCAGAGCATTCCCACCAGAGGAAGCAGGAGTATGAGAGCCCACCAGTCCATGAAAAGCTGGTTCATGGCGATGGCTATCCGGGTTGGAAAGGCCAGTGTGAGATGGGATTGCGCAAAGATCTGTGCAAAGCTGGGGATAACGCCGTTGAGCAACACAATGAAGGCGAGAAGCAGTGTGAAGACCACCAGTTTCGGATAGCGCAGCGCGGCCTTGATGTCACAGTTGATAGTGTTCTCGTGTTCGAGCAGGGCTATCAGTCTATCCAGAATCGCAGACAGGGCACCACTCGTCTCTCCTGCATGGATCATAGCACAATATAAGGAAGAAAAAACAGCAGGGTGCGCTGAAAAGGCCGTATGCAGGCTTGAACCTCTGTTGATACGCAGTGCGATGTCTGCGGTAATGATCTGGAGTGTCCGGTTTTCAGTCTGATGTTGCAGGATCTGCAAGAGCTTTGTCATGGAGATGCCGGCATTATACAGCGTGCGGAACTGCTTACTGAACAAAATGAGGTTTTTGTGGGTTACGCGAGGGGCAAAAAAGCGTCTGAGAGAAAGAGATTGCCCTTTTTTGGACACATGCGTGACCATCAAGCCGCGAGTGAGCAGCATCTGTCTGGCTTGTGCGGGGTCTGGCGCGTCGATGTGACCGATGAGAACCACGCCTTCATCGTTGATAGCTCGGTAGGTATAGGAGATGCTCATTACGCGATCCTGACCACATGGGTGGCTTCTTCTGCGGTGGTGCGTCCGGCGCGGACTTTGCGGGCGGCGTCTTGCAGGAGTGTTTGCATCAGGTTGTGGTGTACGGCGTGTTCGACAAGGCGCTGACTGGGAACGCGATCAAGGATCAACTGCTGTATTTCTGCGGTGACAGGCAAGACTTCAAAGAGACCCGTGCGTCCGAGGTACCCCGTGTAGCCACAATGGTAACAGCCGGTTCCGTGTTTGAATGTCCCTTCGCTGGAGGTGATGCCAAGCATACGCAGTGCCTCTGGGGCGGGATTGCACGCCGTGGCGCAGTGGGGGCAGACTGTGCGGACAAGGCGCTGGGCAAAGGTGCAGAGCAAGACTGCCGCGATATGAAACGGCTCGATGTGCATTTCCACAAGGCGGGTGACAGCGGTTGCGGCATCGTTGGCGTGCAGGGTGGCGAGCACAAGGTGCCCGGTGAACGCGGCCTGCACCGCGATTCTGGCGGTTTCGTTGTCGCGGATTTCACCGACCATGATGATGTCTGGGTCTTGCCGCATCAGGGCGCGCAGGCCTTCGCTGAAGCTAAAGTCGAGCTGGGTTTGCACCTGCGTTTGGTTAAAGCTCGGCTCAATCATTTCGATGGTGTCGCGTGCGTCCATACCCAGCTTGTCCAGCGCGTATTTGTGGGCAGCGTTCATGTCGAGCAGACGCATGACCACGTTTTCACCGTGAATGGTGGGCAGGCAGGACACGCGGACGTTGATCTCGTGCTGATCCATGTGCATGGTGAACCGCCCGTCTTGCGGTGCGAGGCTCGTGGAGATGTCCATCTTGCCCAGAATCTTGATGCGCGAGACAATGGACGGGGCAAGTTGCCAGTGAGGCGAGGGGGTGGGGCGGAGTTTGCCATCTATGCGAAAGCGCACCTGTAGCGCATCGCGTTCCGGGCTGATGTGGATGTCGCTTGCGCCTTCTCGCACGGCACGCATCAGAATGGAATTAACGATTTGAATGACTTGTGAATGCTCTGGGCTGTAGGTGTCCACGTCATCGTTGATGGAGAAGGTGGGGGCGCGCTCTTCGCCATAGGGTTGCACGGTTTCTTGCATGGCAACGGGTACGCCGGACAGGGTTTCTGTTTCGCCCATGCCATAAAGCCCATAGACCACGCCAAACAGGCGAGACAGCTCGGAGGCAAGACACAGCACAGCCTCTATTTCGCAGTTGGCGCAGCGTTCAAGGGCGTCGAGCGCGTTGATGTTCAGCGGGTCGGTTGTGGCGACTTGCAAGACACCGTTTTTGAGTCCGAGCGGCACAGCTTCAGCGGCTTGGGCGTTTTCTATCGGAATCAGGGAGCGCAGGGTTTTGTCTGGCGAAAAATGGGCGGGAATATAGCGTTCGATGCCGGTTTTCTGGCAGATGACCGCTGCAAGCTCTTCTTCTTGGCAGAGTTGGTGGCGGACAAGATAGGGGAGCTGCTTCAGGCCACTGTGTACCCAATCGGCATGAACCTCATGCAGCCGTTCTTGTGTCAGAAGCCCCGCTTCTTGCAACAGTTCTTCCAGATGGATGTTCTTGCGCATGGTCATTCCCTCAGTCCGAGACGCCCCAGATCGCTGTCTGTCAGGTCTTCAAGTTTACGGTGGGCAAGGTCAGCTTCTGGCGCGGCCTGTGCCGGTACAACACGTTGTTGCGAAGGCTCAGGTTGCTGGACGCTGGCTTCGGGCGCGACTCTGGGAGCGCGGATAGGCAGGATTTGGGGCGTGATGAAGATGAGCACTTCTTCCATGAGCGAGCTTGTGCTCTCGTGTCCGAAGGCGACGCTTCCGCCGGGAAGTTCCTTGAGTCCGGGGATGCCGGCGTTGGTGTTGGCAGATTTTTCTTTTGTCAGGCCAGAGATGACCACGGTTTCGTTGTTGCGCATGATCAAGGTTGTTTCGGTCTGCTTTTTGATGATGAAGGGGTTGCCGTCCACGTTTCTCGACGTGTCCACTTCGTCCTTTCTGACCATGATTTTGAGCTTCAGGTTGTCGCCGTCAATGACATTGGGCGTCATTTCCAGTCGGAGCATGGCCTTTTCAAACCGGACTTCCCGGTCGCCCATGTTGCTGGTGGAAACATAGGGCACCACCTGCCCGTTTTCCGTATAGGCCATTTTGTTGTCGAGTGTGGTGATGGACGGGGAGGACAAGATGTCAACCTGCCCTGCTTTTTCCATGAGGTGGAGTTGCACTTCAAGCCTGTTTCCGCCAGCTTTGCCAAAGCGCAAGCCAAGAGAACCCATGTTGTCTGTACTGTTTGGCGTGTAGTTGAAGTCTCCTTCGCCTTCAAACACATTGGAAGCACTCCAGATCCCGCCCCATTCTGTACCGAGTTCGCGCGCACTTTCTTTTGTTGCTTCCACAATATAGGCCTTGAGCTGTACCTGCGAACGCGGGCGATCCAGATTTTCTACAAGGCTCACGAGCCGGTGCAGATCTGTTTCCGTACCCTGTAGGATCAGGGCGTTGCTGTGCTCGTCCACCTCAACGGTTGCGGTCTGTCCGCTCTGGGACTCCGTAGTGGAAAGCAGGCGCACAAGGACTTTTTGCAGCGCAAGAGCTTCGGCGTAGCGAACATTGACCACACAAAGGGACAGCGGTGCGTTTTGTCTGCCGAGCAGGCGTTGCGTTGCGAGCTGATTGTTGAGAGTGAGCAGCTCGACTTCCCGCTTTTTCTCAGCAAGGGTGGCTACCTGGAGCAACGCGCCCTGCCATCTGAAAGAGAGACTGTTGGCGTTGAGCAAGCCGAGGAAGACATCGCTCCACGGCGTCTTTTGCACGTTGACGCTCACTGTTCCGGCAATCCCTGTGCCTAGAAGAATGTTGACCCCGGCAGCAGCGGCAAGACTGCGCAGAGCCACACCAACATCGACATTGTGCAGCTTCAGGGTGACGGGCAGAGAGGGCAGCGCTTTGGGCGGGGTGTCTTGTTGTTCTTGATGGTGCATGAGGACACGAGGCTCTGGCTTCAGGTCTTCAACAGCGGGAGAGTAGCCGTGTGCGGTGTCGGCAAGCGTTCGCCATTGTTGCATGAACGGATCTTGTTGCGATGCTTGCTGGCTACAGGCGAGTAACCCAAAGCACAGCACCACAGAAAGCACCAGAAACAGCGCTTTTGTACCCTGAAAGAGGCTCCTGTTACAGGGTGTCTGCTCTGGAAGTCGGTCGTTCATGGCGCGGTTCCTTCTCATAAAGCATCACCCGTATAGGGCAGTTCCCAGAGGATTTTTCTGTTTGGCGAATAGAGGATCACCTTGTCTGGCGTGATGTCGCGCACAATATCTCCGGTTCCGGGGATTTTGTCACCCACTGCGTATTCCAGACCGCCAATGATGGCGAAGTGTTGCCTCCCTACGGCGATGTAGCCGGAGTAGAGCTGACCGGAGAGGGGGTCTGGTTGGGTGGGTTTTGCGGTGTTTTGTCGTTGGTTGGGTGCAGCAAAGGGCTTGCCGGACACAGGGCGGGCGGCGGCTGCAAAAACATAGTCTTGTTCTGGTTTCAGACGGAGTTTGCCAGCGGTATTTGCAACCTCGCGGGCAAGTTCTTTGGCCTGCTGTGCGAAAGCCAGACTCTCGGAGGGGTCAGCTTCTGGTGTTCTGAACAAAAAGACACGACTGATTCCAAAGACGAGGGAAACACCCATGAGCGTGAGCAGTGTTTTTTCCCGAGTTGTCATCAAGGCTCCGATACCTTCAAGGAGAGTATGAACCGTGAAAGAACCTCCGTGCAGACGCATTAGAGCAGATTTTACAAGGAAAGTCCTCTCTTACGAAAGACTATTTTACACCCGTCTGCAACAGAGGTGCGCTGTCTTTTACAGGCGTCAATTCAGGGGGAACCTGCGAACAAGGCCCAGAGGCTCAGGGTGAAGAGGAGTTTTTCTTCGGTGGTGCGGATTTCGAGTCGCTCTGGTGCGGAAAGCCACGGTTGGGCTTCAAGCAGGAGGGCGAAGCACCGCAATTGTTCGAGGGTTCCTGAAAACTGCCCTTCCAGCCGGATGCTGTTTGCGGCGGTGAGGACGGTTTCTGCACGCGGCACAAAACGGGCATCCACCACCCCGGCTTGCGTTGCAAGCTCCTTCAGCGCGTCGAGCACCTGTGACAGGTTGTTCGGCGCCGGCAAAGGGGTATGGGTGTTGATACGCTGTTGCGATTCGTCAAGATAGTTCGTCAGCTCGTGCATGAGAGGTTGCAGGAGTTCTTGCGTCTGGAGGGTGTTGTTGAGGATAACGATGTCGGTTTGCAGGGCGCGTGTGCTGTACCAGATACCCAGAAAAGCCGAGAGAAACAGGCAGGACAGCACCCCCAGTACAAACAGCGACTTCAGCGGAAGCCATGAGGCTGTGCGGGGCGACTTCATGCCTGTATCAGTGTGAGCGTGGCCACAAAGGAAAGGGTTTCGGTGCTGTCTTGCTGTTTTTCGATGTGCAAAGACAGCGTGAGCGGCGATTGCCCCAGTCGGTTGAGGTATTCAGCCAGTTGCGATTCTCGCTGAAGAAGGTCACCAGAAACGCTGCCGCTGATGACAACCACCGCACTTGGGGCAACCGTGTTTGCTGAAGGTGTGTTGGGCGAAACAGCAGGGGTGTACTGAAGAGAGGTATCCTCAGACAACGCACCAAGGACGGACGGAAAGGTGACGCGCAGGCCAGAGAGCAGAATCGTGTCCGACGTTGTAGCGGCGAGTTCGGAGATGAGCGCAACGACAAGGCGGCGTTTTTCTACCGTGCGCAGAACAGCGTAGCGTTGCTTTGCAAGCGCAAGAGTTGTGCGCACGTCATCTGGTTTGAAAAGCTGTGTAAAACCAGCAAGCTGCGTTTGCAGCGCCCGTTGTTCCTGATGCAGAGTGAGCAAGGTGCGGTAGGTTTGCGCACTCGCCAGCCCGATCAGAAGTGTGAGCACAAGGGCACTTGCAAGCGCCAGACGTGCGATGTGCGTGTGCTGTACCTGCTGTCGCCTTGTGGCGGAGGTCATGAGCGCGTTGGGTGTGCGGGCGTTGTCGGACAGACACAAACCAAGGGCGCGGAGCACATGCGCTTCTGGCACGGTGGCGCTGGCGTGTTCCAGATCCTTTCGTCCTTGTTCGGTGGCGGCACCGCAGAACTGGAGGCGTTGACACGGCAGGATTTCCTCGAACGTTGCTTGTAACAGGGCAGCACAGGCGCGGGGTGCGGACAAGACAATGCCCTGCATGGCGGGTTGATCTCGTTCTGTGGCGTAGGAGAGGGTTTCTTCAAGTTTCTGCTTCAGCTTTTGGAGCGGCTGGTCGAGTCGCGCCCGCAGTTCGGCTTCTTCTTCGGCAGAGTGACACAGAAAGAGTTGCTCCAGCGCATCGGCAGACACCTCGCCATCCGGGTTCTGGAGCGTTGCTGGTGGGCGTTTCGCCTTTTGGAGCGCGTTGACAAGGCTGTACCACCCCGGTCGGGGTGTCCGAATGAGGAGCAACCGCCCTTGCGAGAAGAGCAGAATGCGGATGAAGGCCGCGCTCACTTCCACAAAGGCGAAGCGTTCCCACGGGCAGTCCAGCCAGTCAGAGGCGTAGAGATTGCGCATACTGAGCAGCGCAGAGGTGATGCCTGTTGGCGTGCATCCAAGAGGTGCTGCCGCTGTTTGCAGCGCTGTGACCGCTTTCTGGGGTGCCACCAGCGCGGTGACAGGCACCCGGACAACGCCTCTCTCCAGCACGTCCCCATCGACACGGTAATCAAAAAGGCAACTCGCCTCGTCAAAAGGTGCTTCCTTGCACGCCGTGAGCAGTGCAACGGTGTCCCTGTCACGGGGTCTGGTTTTGGGGATGCGATACTGGAGTGTCTCGTTCGTGTTTTCATTGAGCTGAAGCCAGAGCTGCACACCCGCTTCACCGGACAGCGCATCAGACACCCGAAAGGGACACGAGGCGAGAAGACGGGAGAGTTCTTCGCGTACCCGTTCAGCGCATCCGGGTGTTGTCCAGTTTGTGCCGTCTGGAATGCGGACAGCACGGACACCTTCAAGCGCAGCAGGGGCTTGTTGTTGCCGCCATGCCACTGTCAGCCAGCCGTTTGCCACGTCAAGACCGACAACCCACGTTCTTTTTCTGGCGCTACGGCACCGTTGCCATGCTCGTTTCCAGAGCGGAAGTCCCCCGACAGACACGTTTGGGATGTGGCACCGTGTGGGGCGTGACGGGGGTGTCTCTGGTGGTACTGTCATTGTACACGTCAGTCCTGTTTCCTCTGCATGGACTCGATGATCGACGCCAGACGGTGTGTCTGTTGCGTCAGTCCTTCTACAGCGGCAACGCACTGTCCCATGGCTTGTGTCCCGTCACGACTGATGCTGTCCACTTTTTCAATGGAGCGGCTGATGTGTTCGGAGGTAATGGCCTGTTGCTTGCTTGAGGTGACGATGGAGCGCACCTGCTCGGCGGTCTTGTCGGCACAAGAGACAATGTCCTTGAGCGCTTGCCCTGTTTCTCCGGCCTTGGTCATGGCGGTGCCCATTTCTGATTCAGTCAGCGTGAGTTGCTCGATGGTGCTCCTTGTACCCTGCTGAATGCCGGTGATGGCGGAGTCCACTTCCTTGGTCGCGCCCATGGTTTTTTCTGCCAGTTTGCGGACTTCATCGGCAACCACGGCAAACCCGCGTCCTGCCTCGCCAGCTCTGGCGGCTTCAATGGCGGCGTTCAAGGCCAGCAGGTTGGTTTGATCGGCGATGTCATTGATGACATTGATGATTTTGCCGATACTCTCAGCCTGTTCGCCCAAGTTGTTCATGCCTGTACCGAGCAACTGGGTGTGGTGCTGTACGCGCTCGATGTTTGTACGCAGATCCTCAACCAGCGCGGCGCCGGAGGTCGCGTTGAGCCTTGCCTGTTCGGACGCTTCAGCGGCGTTGGTGGTGGCGTGAGCCACTTCGTTGCTGGTGTCGTTCATCTCTGTCATGATTTGAGCGGCTTCACGGGTGCGTTGGCTCTGGTCTTCAGATCCCTTGAGGGTGTGCTGAATCTGTCCAAAAATCGTTTCTGAAACGCCAGAAACACTGTCCACCACGGTTTGCAGCTCCTGTGCAGCCTGCATGACGCCCTGCTGTCTGGCGAGTGCGGCGTTTTTGCTGGCTTCTTCCGCCTTGCGGGTGGCGTTTTGGGCGTGAGTGGCTTCCTCTGCCGCACGGGCGGCCTGTTTGCTGGCCTCGGCAACGCGGGATTTCAGCGTCTCCACCATGCTACGCAGGGCAGTCGCCAGCGTCCCCACTTCATCGTTCGAGCGCACATCAAGCTGGGAGTCCAGATTGCCTTTGGCAATGTCCACGGCAAAGTCGGTGGCCTTGCGAATCGGTCTGACCAGTGCCAGACTGAACAACGTGGCTATGATGGCAAGCACAACAGCGATCCCGCCCACCAGCATGAGGGAACCTTGAATAGCAAGATCATGACCTTTGGCAAAGTCAGAAGAGGGTCTGCCGATGAACCACAGTCCCAAAATCTTGCCGTCCATATCCCGGATAGGCCAGTAGGCACTTGTAAACGGGGTGCCGAGAATGGTGGTGTCCCCGATATGGGTCTTTCCCTGTTGCAGGCTTGCTTCTTTGACAGCCGCGTCAGTCAGCTTGGTTCCGATGGCTCGTTTGCCATCCTTGAGGATGGTTGTCATGACACGCTGATCGCCCCGGAAGATGGTGACTTCCAGATTGCTGAGAGCCTTGATGTTGTCCACATAGGATTCACGAGCCAGCGAAAGGCCGATGCCAACCGTTCCCACCACTTTCCCTTCCCATATCACCGGGCTTCCTGCCCGCATGGTGTACGGCTCCACGGTTCCGCTGACGACACCCACGGTGCTTTGCCCCTTCAGGGCGTTGGTCACGGTTTTTTGATTGAGGACGCTGTCGCCGAGCTTGGAGGAATGCCCACGGGCAAGTACAACGCCCTTTTCGTCGGTGATGGTCATGAAATCGGCGTGCGTCCCTTGCATGAGCGGCTTGGCAAGCTCAAGGAGTTTTTGGGAGTCCTTGGTGGCGACCGCCTCAGCAAATCCTTCGGAGCCAGCCACAAGCCTTGCTTCGTTAAGGTAGGTTTGCCCCGTTGTTTTGTAGCTTACATCCACAACCTGCTGCATGGAGGAAACAAATTCTCGTATTTCTTGATTAAAGGGCTTGTCTAGAAAGGTAACTGTTGCAAAAAGTGTAGAAAGACAAGCCACAATGACCATGACAAGTACAAGACCAGCCAGTTTACTAACGATGGACAGTTTCATGTGAATATCTCCCCATACTTTTATAAGTGAACCAAATATCTATACACTAGATACTATCAGAAATCCAGCATATTCCAGGTGATAAGAACAGTTCGCGTTTCTTGCCTATCCCCGTGGAATAAACAGGATTTTGCGGTACAGTATGGAGAAAGAAGAGGGAGTCTGGTGTTTTTCTTGTCTTTTGAAACGGAAACTTCTGCGTATGTTAAGGCCATTGCTGGTGTGTATGCAGAAGCCGCAATATTTCCAGGTGAAGTTTGTTTTGTCTGTAAATAAACACAAAAGGGTGCCTTGGTACAAACAGCTCGCGTGTACCTGCTGCGCGTCCTTGTATTCCGAGTTGTGGGAACTGTTCAAGTCGGCAACTGGCTTCATCAAACGTCTTGGCAAGTCGCTCTGCTGCCGCGTTATCATCGCCCTCAATATATTCAAGAATACTTTTGAGGTCTTTCAAGGCTAGCGTAGTCCAAAGCAGCATTAGCGTGCTCCGTACTTATGAAAAAGAGCGTCCACCTCTTCGGGAGCAGCAAACTCGCCACGGTCTGCGGCGGCGATACCTTCCTGTACTTCTGCAAGGAACCATTCGTGATAGGCAAGAAAGTGGTTCAAGGCTTCATTCACGAGCCAGTTTCGACTTCTTCCCATGGTAACAGCCAAAGCGTCTAAGCGTTGTAGTTTTTCTTTTTCTGCACGAAAACTGGTTGCAACAGTGAGCGTTTCCATAGTAACCACCTTTCGACTACATATAACTACAAACAATCATCAACGCAAGGGTTTCTGATAGTTTTGGTTTTTTGAAACCGATTGCTCCCGCAAGGGGGCTTTTGGATACTCTGAAAAAGTGTTGTCTTTACTTTGTTTCCTGCAAAAGTCATACTTGCGTACCAAAAAGGAACATGCGGAGTGGCAACATGAAAATACTCATCACAGGCGGTGCCGGTTATATCGGAAGTCACACCTGCAAGGCGCTGGCTCACGGTGGACACGAGGTGGTGACGTATGACAATCTTTCTACCGGGCACCGGGATCTGGTGCGCTGGGGTGCGTTTGAGCACGGCGATATTCTGGATGTGGTACGGCTGCGCGAGGTGATGCGCCGCCACCACCCGGACGGGGTGATCCATTTTGCAGCCAAGTCGCAGGTGGGGGAATCTGTCTGTCTGCCGGGCTTGTATTTTCGCAACAACATTGCAGGAACCCTGAACATCCTTGAAGCCATGCGCGATGAGGGTGTAGAAAATATTGTTGTTTCAGGGACATGCGCGGTGTACGGTCAGCCGGAAACCGTGCCCATCCGTGAGGACGCACCCAAGGCACCGATCAATCCCTATGGCGCGTCAAAATTGTTTATGGAACAGATGTTGCGCGATTTTGGCACAGCGCACGGTCTGCGTTCGATGGTGTTGCGCTATTTCAACGCCGCAGGCTGTGATCCTGAGGGTGAAACCGGCGAACGGCATGACCCAGAAACCCATCTCATCCCCCGGGCGCTCATGGCGCTGACAGGGGATGCGCCGGAACTGTCGCTGTTTGGAGAAGACTACGCAACGCCGGACGGCACCTGCATCCGAGATTACATCCATGTCTGCGATCTGGCGCAAGCGCATGTGCTTGCCATGCAGTATCTCAACACCGGTGGCGCGTCCGGGTGTCTCAATCTGGGGACAGGAAACGGCCTTTCGGTGCGCGAGATCCTTGCGAGTATCGCCAGAGTGACGGGCAAGGTTGTGCCTTTTCGTATGGCACCGCGCCGCGCAGGAGACCCGCCGAGGCTTGTGGCAGATGCGCGGCGTGCGGGGATTGTTTTGCACTGGCGTGCGTGTCAGTCGGATAGGGATACCATCATCGACACCGCGTGGAACTGGTACCAGCGAGACCGCATATGAACAACAAGCAAATTGTAGCTCTTACAGATATTTTTGATACCATTCATCGTTTTTGGGAAACGCACCGCACCCAGCGGATTGTCGCGCTGGGGATCTTTCTGGTGTATCTGGCAGGGATGGTCGGGATTGAACTGAACCGCGAAGGCCTCATGCCGCCGCACATCGCACGCATGACGCCGACGAACCATTTTCAGGCCATCCATCTGGCGTTCACCTTCATCCTTGGGCTGGAGGTCATGGGGCTGATTCTGAGCATATCCTGCTCAGTGTCGCGGGCACTGGGAAAACAGTTCGAGATCATGGCGTTGATTTTGTTGCGAAACGCTTTTAAGGAGCTGTCCTATTTGCCGGAGCCTGTGAGTCTGGCGGCAGGGCCTGAGCCTGTCTTTCGCATTGCGCTGGCTGCTGCTGGAGCGCTGGCGATTTTTATCTGTCTGGGGTTCTACAATCGCTTGCGAAAGCATCAGAATTACATAACAAATCCCGAAGAGTTGCAGCGTTATGTCATGTCCAAAAAGCTGATTGCGCTTGGCTTGCTGGGGATTTTTGTCGGCATCATCATTCGAGATGCGTGGATATTTGCGTCCACAGGCGTGGAGACGCAGCTTTTTGAGACGATTTACACGGTGCTTATTTTTGCGGACGTGGCGCTGGTGCTGATCTCACAACGCTTCATGCCCACGTTTCACGCGGTCTTCAGAAACTCCGGGTTTGTGATCGGGACGCTTATCATGCGCCTGTCGCTCTCTGCACCGCACCCGTGGGATACCGTTGCGAGTCTCTTTGCAGCGCTCTATGTCCTTGCCCTCACATGGGCTACCACCTACTTTGGGCCTGAGGAATCTCGAAACAAATAAAGCAGATGGGGAAGCCTTCTGAAGAAGGGCTTCCCCGTTTCAAAAATAATCTGCTCTAGGGCATTTTACGGTTAGCGCTGTCCGCAGGCGTACACCTGATCGAGGGGTTCCCAGCATTTATAGACAGGCTGGTAGCCTTGGGACAAGATGGCGGCGGCCATTTCGTCCACGTTGCGGGTGTCGGCGATTTCAAACTGGGCGGTGTCCAGACTCTTTTCGCAATCCTTGTGCGTGACATGCCCCCCTACGGCTGTGGAAACACCAGCGGAAATTTTGGTGATCCCAAGAGAGATGAGCCTATCGCGCAGCGCAGGGCGTTCGCGTGTGGAAAGCGTGATGCCAACCGACGGCAAAAACAGACGCAAGGCCTGAATATACTGCACCAGATCGAGTTCAGACGCCGGGTGGATGTCGTTGAAGCTCCCTTCATGCGGGCACATTCTTGGGGCTGAAACGGCAATGTCCACACCGGGATACGTCTCTTGAAGCCATTCTGCATGGAGTCCGGTATAAAAGGCATCGCGCCGCCATGCGTCAAGTCCGAGCAGCGCCCCCACGTTCACCGCGTGCATCCCCGCCCGTGCGGCTCGGTCTGGAGCGTTGAGGCGGTACAGAAAGTCGCGCTTTGGCCCAGCCGGGTGGAGGGTTGCGTACAGGGCTTCGTTGTAGGTTTCCTGAAACATGGTGAAGGATTCCACACCCGCGTCGATGAGCATCCGGTATTCGTCTTCGCTCATGGAATAGACTTCGATGGCGATGCTGGGAAAATAGGGGCGCAACCGTCTGCTGGCCTCTGCGATGTAGTCAGGCCCGGTCTTTTTAGGGGCGTCACCGGTGAGCAGGAGGATATGGCGCAAGCCTGTAGCGGCAATGGTCTTGCCTTCTGTTTCCACCTCGTCCATGCTCAACATGGAACGGTGAATGTGGTTGCCGACATTGAACCCGCAATAGACACAGCGATTGGTGCAGAAATTGGCGAGATAGAGCGGCGTAAAGAGTTGTATCGCCCGCCCGAACTGCCGCCGGGTGAGGTTTTGCGCCAGACGCGCCATGGTTTCCAGATGCGGGGTAGCAGCAGGTGAAAGCAGCGCCATGAAATCCAGCGGAGTAAGCCGTTCGTCGCGTTCTGCTGCGGCAATGGCGTGAAACACATCCCGTTCGTGTGCTGTTTGCAGACCGTCTGCCACGGATTCCAGCGGCCAATCCGGGAGAACGTCGGAAAACATCGCGCTCATGACGCCGCTCCTGTTTGCGCGGTTGCTGGCGTGTCGTGCAAAAAGCCCGTGAGAGGAGAGGAAGCGGAGGCGCCATGGTGCAGCACTGCCCCAGCCTTGGCAAGCCAGGCGTCTCGACCAGCCCGCACCGCCGCGCCAAAGGCCGCAGCCATGCGCACGGGGTCGCCTGCGGTGGCGATAGCCGTGTTCACAAGACAGGCCGCCGCGCCCATTTCCATGGCTTCGCAGGCGTGCGATGGCTTGCCGATGCCCGCATCCACCACGATGGGCAGGTGTATTTCTTCAATGAGAATGCGGATCATTTCCCGCGTCTGCAAGCCTCGGTTGGAACCGATAGGGGCACCGAGCGGCATGACAGCGGCGGCGCCGGCATTGACAAGATCACGAGCCACATACAAGTCTGGATTCATGTAGGGCAGGACGATAAAGCCTTCTTTGACAAGCCGTTCCGTAGCCTTGGCTGTTTCATAGCCGTCTGGCAGGAGGTGGCGCGTATCGGACATGACCTCAATCTTGATCCAGTCGCCACACCCGGCGGCGCGGGAAAGGTGTGCGATGCGCACGGCTTCATCAGCGGTGCGCGCACCTGATGTGTTTGGCAACAGTTGCATGGTGGGGGGGATGTGGCTCAGGACGTTGTCTTGTGTGTGTCCCAGATCCACCCGCCGCAACGCCACCGTGATGACGTGCGCACCAGACGCCGCCACGACATCCGGGATGCAGTCGTCTGTCCCGTATTTTCCTGTTCCGATAAAGAGCCGACTGCGCAACGTCACTCCGCCAATAACCAGAGAATCTGTATCCATGATTGTTTTCCTTGTTATGCTCTACCCATCAGTCCACATTCAAACAGGAAACTCGTTCTGAAACGCTTCTTTCAGGTTCGATCTTGGCTCGGTTACCCTCCCCCGACGAATTGCAGGATTTCGATGGTGTCGGCATCCTGAAGGATTGTTTTTGCAAAGAGATCGGCGGGAACAATGGACAGGTTGCGTTCCACAACGATTTTTTCCGGCGGCAATCCAAGCTCCTTGACAAGCTCCAGCATGGACAGCCCTTCAGGACAGGTTCGTGTGGTGCCGTTGACTGAAAGGTGCATGGTCTTTCCCTATGGTTAGAGACGGTTAGAAACGGTTACAAAAAAAACGCCCGTCGCAGGGACGGGCGCTTGAATGGCTATGGCAACGCTTCCCTCCGGCAGTAATCAACTGCGTCAGGTTCCGAGGGTCTGGGACGTGCCCACTCTCAGCCCTTTCAGGCTCCCCTAGCTCGTCTGTGTATAGCGCGTGAGGCTGACTCTGTAAAGCGTTGCGGACGTGTGTTATTTCAAAGAATACTCCCGAATCGCCGCAAGGGTCTGGCTGATGACAGCAGGCATGTCCTGATCTATGGTCGCGCCGGAGGCGTTCAAGTGCCCACCACCGCCGAAAAGCGCGGCAACGGAACGCACGTCATCCGTACCAGACGAACGCAAGCTGAGTTTGGTGCGGTTGCCGGGGTCTTGACGGACGACAACAGCGACCCGCACCCCTTTGATCCGCCGCATCTGTTCGGCAAAGCCTTCCAGATCTTCCCGCGTGGCACCAAAAGAGGCTATTTCATCGAGCGTGACAGAACACAACGCCACTTGCCCCTCGCATTCAAGCGTGAGTTCGTGCATCAGTCGCCCCCAGAGGCGGGTTTTGGCAAGGCTCCACTGGTTGTCCAGCTTTTCCCGCATGGCAGAGGCGTTGAGTCCTGCTGCTACCAGCCGCGCTGCAAGCGTGAACACGGCGGCGTTGGTGTTGCCGTGTGTGAACGATCCGGTATCTGAAACCAGTGACAGATACACGCACTGCGCCAGCTCCCCTTCCAGCGGGACACCAGCGGCATCCGCAACGGCCGCGACCATCTGCCCAGTCGCGGCCATGCCGGGCTCTGCCCAGTTTGCGAGTGTCGCAAAGAGCGGATTGCCAAGGTGGTGGTCGATATTGATTGAAGGGTAGTTTGCAAAGACAGCGCTCAGTTCCTTGCCCATGCGCCAGCTATCACCGCAATCAAGCACAACGATCAAGCCCGGTTTGAAGGGCAGTTCCACCGGTTTGGTGTACACGCGACCGGGAAGCGGCACCCATTTCAGGTAGTCAGGAATGCCCGTGGCGTTGTAGATGGCAACATTTTTGCCAAGTTTTTTCAAGAGATAGGCCATAGCGCCAGTCGCACCGATGGCGTCCCCGTCTGGACTGCCGTGCGCGGCGATGACGATGTTGTCGTGTTGCTTGAGAAGCGCGGCTATTTCTGCCGCTGGCTGGAGAGCACTGTCTGTAGACATAAGACATTCCTTTTTTTACACAAGGCTCAAGAAGCCGGATACGCAAACAGGGGTACAACCGGGATTTTCCCGATCACACCCCTGTTGCCCCAGGCGACAGCGCCTTTTGCTTTTCAAAACCAGCGTCACAAAGCCAGAAAGGGTTGGGGGAAAAGAAAGCCCCTTGTACAGAGTTCCTTCTCCCCCATCTTCGCCGTGCTTTTTACAGCACCGCAGCTTCTTCAATCATTTCAAAGGCGTCGATCACGTCGCCGACCTTGATGTCGTTGTAGTTTTCAAGGCTGATGCCGCATTCGTATCCCTTGATGACTTCGCGCACATCGTCCTTGAAGCGGCGGAGTGAGGCGATCTTGCCAGTATGGACAACCACGCCGTCCCGCAACAGGCGCACGCCTGCGTTACGCAGGAGCTTCCCGTCGGAAACGTGACTCCCGGCAATGACTCCGACCTTGGGTACGCTAAAGACTTCGCGCACTTCCGCCTGTCCGAGGTAGACTTCTCGGCTCACCGGCGTGAGCAGACCCGCCATAGCGCTCTTGATTTCGTCCGTCAGCTTGTAAATGATGTCATAGAAACGGATGTCCACGGTTTCGTGTTCCGCAACTTCCTTGACCTTGGCTGAAGGACGCACATTGAAGCCAATAACGATGGCATCGGATGCCGAGGCAAGCAGAATGTCTGTCTCAGTGATGGCACCAGTGCCGCCGTGAATGATATTGATCCGTACTTTGTCCGTGCTCTGCTTGTGCAGGGCTTCAAGAATCGCTTCAAGCGAACCCTGTACGTCGGACTTGACCACCAGATTGAGCGTCTGCGCTTCCTCTTCGTCCACGGAACGTGAAAGGAAGGTTTCCAGCGTGACTTTAGATTGCTTTGCCAGTTCGCGTTCGCGCAACTTGATGGCGCGACTTTCCGCGATGCGGCGAGCCAGCTTTTCATCAGACAGGCAGATAAACGCTTCACCCGCTTCAGGAACCCCGTCAAAACCTTGCACTTCAACAGGAATCGAAGGCCCGGCTTCTTTCACCTTGCGGCCTTGATCGTTGAACATAGCCCGGACGCGCCCACTGAACACACCGCAGACGAAGGTATCGCCCTGATGGAGTGTTCCTTCCTGAATGAGCACGGTGGCAACAGGGCCACGACCCTTATCCAGCTTGGCTTCCACGATGTGCCCACGAGCGGGTTTGTCGGGATTGGCCTTGAGTTCGAGAATGTCGGCTTGCAGTGCCAGCAGTTCGAGCAGGTCATCAAGACCTTCCCGCGTTTTGGCAGAAACCTTGGACACGACAGTCTCCCCGCCCCAGTCTTCAGGCACAAGCCCAATGTCTGCCAGTTCGCGCAATACGCGATCCGGGTTGGCTTCGATCTTGTCGATCTTGTTGACGGCAACCATGATGGGCACGCCAGCCGCACGGGAGTGGTTCACCGCTTCACGGGTCTGTTCCATAACCCCATCGTCTGCGGCAACAACAAGCACCACAAGGTCAGTGACCTGAGCACCACGGGCACGCATGGCGGTGAACGCCTCGTGACCGGGGGTGTCAAGAAAGACGATCTCGCCGCGCTTGGTCTTGACGTGGTACGCACCGATGTGCTGCGTGATGCCGCCTGCTTCACCACCGGTGACGTTGGTTTTGCGGATGGCGTCAAGGAGCGATGTTTTACCATGGTCAACGTGACCCATGATGGTCACAACAGGAGGCCGGAGCTGCAACAGTTCCGGGGCGTCCGTGGTGACATCTGGGGTCAGATAATCTTCCTCAGCAAAGCCCGACTTTTCAACTTCATAGCCAAATTCAGCGGCGACAACCGTTGCGGTATCGAGATCCAGCGCCTTGTTGATGGTCGCCATGATGCCGAGATTGAACAGCACCTTGATGATCTCGTTGGACTTCAGACCCATCTGGTGTGCCATGTCGGCAACGCGGATGGCTTCTTCCACTCTGATCTTGCGCTTGGCAGCCTTGAGGGGCTGGGTGGCCTGCGGCGTAGGACGTTTTGGACGCCTGCGCGAACCTCTCGAACGCGGCATATCGTCATCGTCTTCACGCCGACGCCCGGTATCCCCCTGCTGAAAATCAACGGTTCTGCGCGTCTTGTTGCGCTTTTTCTTGCTCTGTCCGTCACGGTCGGGTGTGGGCGCACCGGGCGCACCACCGGGAGCCGCACCGGGGCCGAAGCCACCGGGACGCTGTCCCTGATACCCACCGGGAGCACCACCGGGAGCGCCGCCACCGGGGCGTTGCCCCTGATAGCCGCCGGGCGCACCACCGGGAGCAGCGGGACGCTGACCCTGATAGCCACCGGGAGCGCCACCAGCAGGGCGTTGCCCCTGATAGCCACCGGGACGAGCCGCACGATCCCGGCTTTCAGCAGCAGCGGCTTCGCGGGTGCGGGCAGCAGCGGCAACGGCAGCAGGATCAGGACGGGAAATGATGCGCACTTGCGGCGTTGCAGGTTCCTGCGGGCGCCGTCTCCGCCGATCCCGGCGTTCGTCATCGCCTTCTTCAGCGTCAGACGTGCGGGTGCCTTCAGAAACAGGCGGCAACAGGCTGGGTGCGGACGAACCTTCTGGACTGGCCGAGGCAGCAGGTTGCGCCTTGCGGGGGTGTCTTGGTTCTTGCGCAGGCTGTGCTTTGGCAGCTTCAAGAGCGGCCTTCTGCTTGGCGGCTTCAGCGGCTGCAAGAGCTTCTGCTTCAGCTTTTGCAGCAGCTTGTGCTGCGGCTTCTTCAGCGGCACGCGCCGCCGCAATGTCCTGCGGACGACTGATTACTTTGGCGGCTGGAGCGGCTTCACGCAGGCCACTGCGCTTTCTGGGGCGGTTGCCTTCCCGCGCACGCGGCTTTTCGTGCCCTTCGCGGGGGGCTTCGGTTCCAGACGCTGACTGACGGGGGGCTTTTTCTTCCGTCACGGGCATTTCCCCGGAGGGAGCGGTGCGGTCTGCATCCGCTGTCAGAGTTTGTTGAGGAGCAATGTCAGAAGCCTCGCTTTGTGGAGCGGGTGCTTCTGGCGTTGTGGTTTCAGGCGCAAGGCTCACGGCTTCTGGTGCGCAGGCCTCAGATTTTGGCGTGGGTGCGGGTTCTGCGGTGTCCGCAGAGACAGGCGCAACAACAGCTTCCACGGGGCTTACAGCTTCTACGGGGCTTACGGCTTCCACCGGCACAGGCTGTTCCTGCGCGGTTTCGTCCTGCGGCACGGCCTGACGCCGACGGCGGACAATAACCCCTGGCTGAACTTCCTTGCGGTCTCCATCTTGATCAGAAGGAGTGGCCTTGAGATGGGCCTTTACCTTGGGCAAGTCTTCAGCGGAAATGGCACTCGAGGTGCTTTTGGCCGGAATATCCAGCTCACGCAGCGCCTGCAAAAGATTCTTGGTTGGAATGCCAAGTTCTGTAGCGAGGTCTTTGACCTTGATCTTGTCATCAGTCATGCACTAATCTCCCTTACGCTTCCGCCCGCCTGTGCGGAACCGCCGGAATTTTTCCCGGCAGGCCGTTTCCGAGCATACATACCAGCCTCTTCCGGGCCGGGTTTGACTCTCATCGGCCAGAAATTCTTCCCCATCAGGGGACAGAACATGGCGCACGAGCTCATGTTTGGCTGTGCGCCGTCTGCATATGACGCACATCCGGGTGGGCACATGCCCCCGGTTCATGCTAGTCGTTTTCCCTGGCCGAGTCGTCGGCCCCAGTTCCACTGTCGGCTTCGTCATCAGGCTCACCGGTGATCACAGGACTGAGAAAATGGATCGCCGCGCGCAAATCGCTGATGCGGCTCTCCGAGATGTTCAGTTGTTCCGCGAGTTCTTCATCAGTCGCGTCCTGAATCAGTTCCAGCGTGTTGAAACCGGCGTTGACCAGCGCGTCCACGGAGATTTCCGCCACGCTCGCCACCTGTTCGAGGCCACGGCCGATGGCGTTGGTCTCGTTGTAGCGGGTTTCTGTGAAAATATCTATTTTCCAGCCAAGGAGCTTGGCAGCGAGTTTGACGTTCTGCCCCTTGCGTCCGATGGCGCTCGTCAACTGATCGTCGGGCACCGTGACTTCGAGGAGGTTTTCCGCCTCGTCAACCACAATCCGGGAAATAACGGCGGGAGCCAGCGCGTTGCGGGCATAGGTCGCTATTTCGGGACTCCAGACCACGATGTCAATGCGTTCGCCGTGCAATTCCTGCACGATGTTCTGGATGCGTGAGCCACGCACGCCAACACAGGCGCCCACCGGATCAACATCCCGTTCCCGCGAGAGAACCGCGACTTTAGCCCGACTCCCCGGATCACGGGCAACGCCCATGATCTGCACGGTGCCGTCGTCAACTTCCGGCACTTCCCGGCGGAACATGGCGGCGGTGTAGTCGCGGTGCGCACGAGAAATAACAATCTGCGGGCCGCGACCTTCCTTGCGCACTTCAATGATGAGCGCTTGCACGCGATCGCCGCGTTTGTAATGTTCGCGGGGAATCTGCTCTTCTTTGGGAAGAATAGCTTCCGTGCGACCCAGATTGATGATCCAGCCGCCCTTGTCGCGCCGCTGAATGATGCCGCTCGAAATTTCGCCCACGCGATCTTTGTATTCTTCGTAGATGATTTCCTGTTCCGCATCGCGCATCCGCTGAATGATGACCTGCTTGGCAGATTGCGCAGCGATCCGTCCGAGGTCGGTCACCTTGAGGGGGAAGCCTATTTCATCGTCGATCTGCACGGAAGGGTCAAGCTCTTTGGCGCCTTCAAGACCGATCTGCGTGTCAGGGTCTGCAACCACCTCCACTACGATCTTGAACTGGTGTACCTGAATCTCGCCGGTCTCGTCGCTGTAGCTGACTTCAACGTCGATGTTTTCTCCATACTTACGGATAACTGAGGTGCGCACGGCGTCCTCAAGGGTATCTATGAGCATGTCGCGGTCAAGACCCTTGTCCTTGCTGATCTGGTCGATAGCTTTTTTCAATTCTACATTCATGCCGTGCCTCCGCGTGAGCTTCCAGAATCTTCGACAACGCCGTCAGTCTCATGTTCCCCGCTGTGTGCAGACTTGGCGGCCTTAGCAGCTTTTGCGGCGGATTTTGCGACGGTTTTACCGGGTTTTCCGGCTTTTCCGGGCTTGGAACCAAGCCCCGGTTTGTGGCTCTGTTCAGGAAAAGTGTGGATGAGTGTGGCCTTGCGTACAAGGGGCCAAGCGATGATGACGTGTTCCGGCTCGTGTTCCATCCGCCGTTCAGCGGGGAGCGCAAGGGTGCATTCTTCATCGGCCACAACTGTGAGCACGCCAGAAAATTTCTTTCGACCCGGCCAGTTGTCTAGCGGCGCGCTGAGGATTATTTCCACTTCACGACCGGTGTAAGGGCGCATCTGGTCGATCTTGAAGAAGGGGCGTTCAAGGCCGGGAGAGGATATTTCAAGCGTCCAGTTGTCTGCGAAGGGATCTTCGACATCAAGCGCAAGTCCAGCTAGCCGCGAAAGCTCCGCGCACTGGTCAATGCTCACACCATTCGGCACAAGATCGTCCAGAACGTCACCGGGCATCTCTTCGCAAGGCGCTGTGGGCGTGGCTGTTTCGGTCGAAGAGAGGGGGGTCGTTCCGGGTGCGGTATCGACATAAATCCGGGCTGTCGGACGAGCTGCGCCGCCGATTTCTATGCCCCAGATTTCCAGTCCGAGTGAGGCCGCGAGGGGGGCGACCAGATGGGATATAAATTCTATTCTATCGGATTGACTCATGCGTCTCGTTTTGCTCCGTGTTCCCCGGATAGCGGTTAAAAAAGGGGTCTCGGCATAAAAAAAAGGGGGCCGTAGTCAGGCCACCCCAGTAGGATCGCTTGATGCGACCAGACAGGATGTGAAGGAATACAGCGTTACACTCTGAATTCCTCATCTGCACACAAGGCAAATATCCCTATTTTTCTCATGTGTCAAGGCTTTTACTCGATTTGACGCCTACAGGAGGGAAACCTTTCTCCAGAAAAGTTCCCTCCCGCAGGTGATCGCCTGTTTACGCAGACGTTATTCTTCAATCTTGTTCTTTTGGTGCTCGGCGACTACTTTTTCAACGACTGGTGGCGGGGCGTCTTCGTAGTGGTCAAATTCCATGGTAAAGACCCCTTGCCCGCCTGTGATAGAGCGCAGATCGGGTGCGTAGCGCAAAATCTCGCTCATGGGCACATGGCACTTGATTTCTGTGATGCCACCTTGAGAATCCGAACCGAGAACCTTGCCGCGCCGAGACGACAAATCGCCAATGACATCGCCCATGTACTCGTCCGGTACAGAGACGGAGAGCAGCACAATGGGTTCGAGCAGAATCGGCTTCAAGGACTCAAGGGCTTTCTTGAAGGCCAGCGAACCCGCGATCTTGAAGGCCATTTCTGAGGAGTCAACGTTGTGGTAACTGCCGTCAAACACCCGCGCCTTGAAGTCCACCACGGGGTACCCTGCGATGAAGCCCCGTGCGGCGGATTCTTGAATGCCCTTGTCGATTGCCGGGACGTAGGTGCGCGGGATCACGCCGCCGACAACGCCGTCTTCAAAGACGTACCCGGAACCACGGGGCATCCCTTCAAGCTCGATCCAGCAATCCCCAAACTGCCCGCGTCCACCCGTTTGTTTCTTGTGCCGACCTTGCGCCTGCACTTTGCCGCGCACGGTTTCACGGTAGGGCACTTTGGGAGTCTTGAGCAGAATATCGACCTTGTAGCGCCGTCTGGCTCGTTCCACAGAAATCTCGATGTGCAACTGTCCCATCCCGGACAGCAAGACGTCACCGGATTCCTCGTCCCGCCCCATTTTCAGCGTGATGTCTTCATCAAGCAACTTCTGGACAGCGGCGTACACCTTGTCTTCATCACCCTTTTCTTTTGGTGCCAGCGCAAAGGTGATCAACTGCGGTTGCAACGTCGGCATCGGAACGATGAAGGGCTTTTTGTCGTCGCACAGGGTGTCGCCTGTGCGTGTCCCTTTCAGCTTGCCCACGGCAATGATGGCGCCGGGGCCTAGCGTGTCCTTGCACGGTGTCTGTGTCTTGCCTGTCAGGTAGACCAGCGTACCCATGCGTTCGCTGTCTTCCGTGCGCGTGTTTTTCAGCGCTGATTCTGGGCTGATGGTGCCGGAAATCACGCGCATCATCGTCAACTGCCCTGTGAAGGGGTCAGCGATGGTCTTGAAGGCAAAACAGCACGCCGGAGCTTCATCGTCGGAAGTCCGTTCTCCACCGGTGGCGTCTTTGTAGGCGGGGCGTTCGAGCGGAGACGGCAGGAGACGGGCGATGGTGTCGAGCAGTTCTTTTCCGCCCTTGTTTTCGAGCGCAGAACCAACCACAACGGGCACGAGTTCGCCGATAAGGATGCCCTTGCGCAAGCCAAACGCCAGTTCTTCAGGCGTTAGGGAACCTTCCTCAAGGTATTTTTCCATGAGGTTTTCATCGGATTCCGCGATGTTTTCGACAGCGGTATCCCGCAACAGCGAGGCTTCATCCGCGAGGTCTTCCGGGATGAGGGCGTCGGTCACGGTGCCGTTTTCGCCGAACATGAGCGCCTTGCTCGCCATGACATCCACCATGCCGACAAACGTCTCACCTTCTGTGATGGGCATGTAGAGTGTCACGGGCTTCATGCCCAGAATGCCGGAAAGCCCGTTGTAGGCCATGCTGAAATCGGCGCGGTCGCGGTCGAGCTTGTTGATGAACACAAGCGTGGGCAGGGCGGCGTCACGGACGTATTTCCAGATCCGGCGGGTGAGGGGGCGAACACCGTCTACGGCGTCGATGACGAAAACCGCCGCATCGACACCCAGCAGCAGGCAGGGCAGGTCGCCGGTGAAGTTGGCGTCACCGGGCACATCCATCAGAAAATGCCGTTCCTTGTTCCAGAGGAAGGTGGCGAAACCGGGCTGGATAGATCCACGCCGTTTGGTTTCTTCTGGTTCATAGTCAAGAGTGGTCGTGCCTTCCTCAATGGCTCCCAGACGGTTGATGACGCCGCTTTGAAAAAGCAACATCTCCGCGAGGGAAGTTTTTCCGCAGCCGCCTGTACCAATAAGAGCATAGGTTCGCTGGTTATCCAAGGCCTTGGACATAGTCCTCTCCTGCTTCTTGGTGATTGAGTGCGTATCCGGTCAGAAAACCTTTCAGCCGGACGTTTTCCCTTTTCCCCTTTTTGAGGCTGAAACGGGAACGAGAGCCTGAACACAAGGCGTTGCGTCACTTGTTGCGCGTCCGCCCGCAGACATGTATGGAGACCTTCTGTTTCTTCTGTCTAGTCATAGGGAGTCACGTCAGTATATGTCAAGACCTTCCGCCGAACCTTGTCCATCTCTGGCGTTTTTTCTCGACAGGAACTTCTTTTCAGGGGGGGTGTCATGCTGAGTCTGTTGATGCCACTGGGTGCGGTGGTGGTGCTTTTGTTTCTTGCGGCGCGGTTTGTGCGCTCCAGAGATTCTTTGCAAGCCTATCAGGGGAAGCGCCTGCAACACAATGAGGACGTGCTGGCGACGATCCACGAGGACGGAAAGACCCTCAGCCCTGAGGAGGCCATGCGTCCTGTTGTTGCGGGTGTTCGAGAACTCGCCTTTCCGGCGTGCGTTCTGCATGACAACGGCGCGTCTCTTCGCATCGAAACGCCCACCTGCCAGCTTGCTGTTGTCTGGATTTTACGCACAAGCCACCTCACAAGCGCCACCGTGTCCGGCAAAGGTGGCACTGTTCGCCAAGGCCACTGGGAATTGCGCGTCCTTCACGAATCGCCAA
>JAVVPW010000006.1:12893-25418 GCA_036655575.1 Bilophila sp. | reverse complement strand
ATTTCTGTATCCTACAGCCTGCTTGAAGGCATCAGCAACCTCCCGCAAAGCGGCGCTACCTACATTCCGGTGCGAGACCGCGCCTACAGCCTCAAACCCTTTGCTGATGGCTTCAAATACTGGATGATCGGCGTTGCTGATCCTGACGGCACCATTGCCAGTACCCGCCGCTACGGGAGCGCAAAACTCGAACGCGACTACATTCCCCGCATCCTGCGCACCCAAAAGCGGGAAATGACCGACATCTTCCCGGCTGGCGCGACAGGCGATCTCAACGTCACCCAGCTTGTCCCTGTCATCCGCAACGGCAAGGTCGTGAGCATCGTCTTTACCGCCACCCTGCTCACCGAAATCAACGCCCTGCTGACGCGCTCCACCACTGGCCACGGCTATTACGCGCTGGTGGACAGCAAGGGCGACATCGTAGCCCACCCCGACAAGATCAATCTTTTCCGCAATATTGTTGCTCTGAACAACACAGAAACCATGCTCCTGGACGAAACCCACGAATCCTTTCAGGACGACATCAAAAACCACCGGGGCGGAACCTTTTTCAGTTGGTACAGGGGCGCCCCCATATACACTGTCTACACCCGACTGGAGAACACGAACTGGATAATCCTCCACCGTGTCCGCATTCTGCCCACCTTCATGGCGGCGATCATCGGGTTTGGGGTACAGGTGCTGATCTATGGGGTTGTCTTCACGCTGATGTATTTGCTCGGTACCTTGTACATGCAGCGCCAGCTTCAGCCGGTGGACAACATCTTGAAGCAAGTCGTTGATCTCAACCGCGAACTGCTCGATTCTGCCCGCATCGACGCTGAAGAAGTGTCAGAAATCATTCGTATTTCACACCGCGGCCTCAAGGACGAACTCACAGGCCTCCCCACAAGGATGCTCTTCCGGCAGATCCTGAACGCCCGGATGCGGAAAATGTCCACACCGCAGCTTTCAGCCATCTTCTTTATTGATATGGACAACTTGAAGGTCATCAACGACTGCTTTGGACACACCTACGGAGACGAAGCCCTGAGCTTCTTCGGGGTTCGCCTGCAAAGCATCGCCACCAAATACGCCGGGCTGTGTTCCCGCTACGGTGGAGATGAATTTCTCCTGTTTGTGGAGAATCTGGACAGCATCGACGCGGTTCACCCCATTGCTGAAGAACTGTTGTGCGAACTGCGGGGCAAAATCATGAAGGATGAAGAGGAACACTGTTTCCACTCCAGCATCGGTATTGCCTTCTATCCTCTGCATTCTGCACACATCGACGTGGTGATCCAGCTTGCCGACATCGCGCTCTACGAAACCAAACAGCGTGGTAAAGACGGCTACACGGTCTATTTCCCGGAAATAAGCGCACACGCCCCTGCCCCTAAAACGAGCAACGCCAAAAGACTCAAGCACCTGTTCTCCGCCTGAGGTGCGCACTGTGGCGCATCTGCTTGATTCTTTTCCCCTTCAGGGACACTATAGCACGAACCTCGCGCCCAATCAGGATGAGGCTGCAACGCATCGTGCAGAGAAGGAAAAAAGAATGACACACCGGGACAGATCCGAACTACACCACATTCCTCTTGACTCCCCCGAAGCCTTGTGGGAGTGGCATATTCCTTCTGACAAGCTGTTTTTGAGTCAGGGAGCCTGCACCGCGCTGGGTCTTTTCGGTTCTCATGTGCCCACCACGATGACCGCCTTTCTTGCCCACATCCCCCCGCTCTACCTGCCCGCACTCCACGAAAACCGCGAGGGCGTGCTGCAAGGGGTTGCTGGCTCTTTTCTTGAAACCAGCTACGCTTTTGGAACCGTGCTGGTTCAAGAACGCCTGTTTGTTCTGAAACGAGATCCGCAAAGACGGGCAACGTGGGCTATGGGGCAATACCTTGTCACGCCGGCTACTGAGCAAGAGGCGTATACGGAATCAAAAGGCGCAGAACAGATCAGCTTCGGCTACTGGCACTGTTCCTTCACGGATCGCACGTTGCATCTGGACGCCTACTGTGCCGCGTTGCTCGGCTACACCGACGGCCTGCCGCATCTCATGGCTCTGGACAGCTGGAAAGAACGGATGCACCCGGACGAGGGCGCGCACATCGCCTGTCGGCACAAGCTCATCCTTGAAGAAACGCTGATGGGAGACATCCTGAGCGACTGCGTGCGCATCCGGCGTGAAAATGGGAGCTATGTGCAATTGCAGTTGCAAGGCGCTGTGCTTGAACGCAACGCACAAGGCAAGGGGCTGGTTGCGTCCGGCAGTATGAAAAGTAGCGAACCCGTCTCCTTTCAGCAAAACCGCTACATCGAAAACGGGCGCCTCCTCTTTGCCATCAACGCCACCGGAGACGGACTCTGGGACTGGGACGCGCAAACAAACAGCGTCTACTATAGCCCGCGCTACCTCTCCATGCTGGGCTACTCTGAAGACCAGTTTCCCGGTTCACTGGAGATGTGGAAAGAAAAAATCCACCCGGATGACCACGACAAGATCGTTTTGCCGCAAGAGGCTATCGTTGCGTCCCCGCGCTACGGCAACATGTTTGAGTGTACCTATAGAATCCGGCGCGCTGACGGAAGCTGGGCCTGGATTCTGGGGCGCGGCTATGTGACGCACCGGGACGCAACCGGCAAAGCAACCCGCATTGTGGGGATGCACACCGATGTCACAACCTTGCAAACCGGACGCGAAGAGCTTGAGGCTCTTATCAAAAACGATGCGCTCACCGGGCTTCGCAGTCGTTTCTACTGCGATATGGAATTGAACCGGATCGAAACAAACAAGATCCGCCCTGTCAGCGTCATCTCCTGCGACATCTGCGGCCTGAAGCTCATCAACGACTACATGGGGCACGCGGAAGGAGACAAATTGCTCACCAAAGCCGCGCTCATGTTACGCCACCCGTTGCGGGCTACCGACTGTGTGGCGCGCACCGGTGGGGATGAATTTGTCATCCTGCTTCCCGGCTGTGAAGAGACGAAAGCCCTGTCCATTCTTGAAGAAATCAGACGGCATTTTGCCGAATGCAACGCGGGCAACGACATGCCGGTGCTGGTTTCCTTTGGTATAGCAAGCACAAACAGCCCGACAACGCCAGTATCCAGAGTCCTCATCGAGGCGGACAAAAACATGCTTTGCAACAAGCGCGCCTCGCGCAGGTACGATCATCAGCGCATCAAGGCCTGGATCGAAAAACACACCCAGATGTCTGTATCGCTTGAAGACGAACGCTACACCTGCTAGCCCCTTTCACCTTGAACAGCCTCAAAACTTCCCAACCCAAAAAGGCTTCTCCCCGTTTTATAAGAAGATAGTGCCTGTGGCACGCCTTTTGTTGACCACCGCTACGGATTGAGATAGCGTAGCCGTAGCTCGGAGCGTGAGACCTTCGCGCTTTTTTAACGCATCCTTTTCAGCAAGGTCTCCCGCCTCTTGAAGCCGCTTCAGTGCCAGCATGACATACCGCTGTCTTTATGATGCTTTCCGTTCAGGGTATGCCCGTTTTTTCTCCCGCGACAACCAGCAAAATACCTATTGTATAGACTCGGTTGTCAAGATCGTTTGTTTTGAGTGTTTCCCCGCCACTGCCTGCGAGACAGCGGCAACCTCTTTGGTCAGAGTAATCTGTACGCACACCTGCAACCGCTCTACGAAAACGAGGGATCTATGAAACTTTCTACCAAGCTCTCAGCAGCGTTTGGTCTCTTGACCAGCATCATTCTGCTGCTTGGCGTCTTCAGTCTGTACCAGATGGGCGTCATCAACACCATCTCAAAAGAGCTTTCCGGGAACTGGCTCCCCGCAACCGTGCAGATGGAAGAGATGAACACCGCCGCTTCCGACTTCAGAATCTATGAAGTCCAGTACATCCACGCCATTGACGACGCCACGCGCAGCAGCTACGCCCAGCTCATGGACGAGCAACTCGACATTTTCAACAAGCGCAATGAAAAATACGCCACCTACCCCATGACTCCTGAAGGCGAGCGCATGTACCGCAAGCTCATCAGTCAACAACAGGAATACCTGACCATCAACAAGAGCATCAAGACCCTCGCAGACAGTGGCAAGCTGGCAGAAGCGGAAGCTCTGCTCAACGGCAAGTCCAAGCAAGTGTATCTCGACATAGCAGGCAAACTGCTGCAACTTGTTCAACGCAATGTCAATGGCGCGGAAAAGGCCAGTGCTGAAGGCTCCCTCGCCTACGAAAGTTCCCGCACTCTGATCCTCACGCTGCTTGCCATCTCTGTTCTCATCGCCTTTACCGTGACCTTCTATGTGGTGCGCGGCGTCCAGAAGCAGCTTGGCAAAGACCCGAACGAGCTTGACAACATCGCCAAAGCCGTGTCTGCTGGCAATCTGGATCTGCCCAAGGACGACAAGGCCGTGGGTGTGTACGCTGAAATCCTCACCATGGTGGAGAGCCTGAAGCAGAACATCGAAAACGCCCGCAAGGAATCCGAACGGGCACAAGAACAGAGCGTCAAGGCGCAAGAAGCCATGCAGACTGCCGAAGCCGCCAGTAAGGATGCGGAAAACAAGCGGGACAACATCCTGCGCGCCGCAGACAAGCTGGAAGAAGTCGCCAACATCGTGTCTTCTGCCTCCACCGAACTTTCCGCTCAGATCGAACAGTCTGAACGCGGTTCCAGTCAGCAGGCCGCCCGCGTGACCGAAACCGCCACCGCTATGGAAGAAATGAACAGCACCGTCATCGAAGTCGCCAGAAACGCCAGCGAAGCCTCCAGCGTGTCCAGCAAGACCCGTGACCGCGCCGAAGAAGGTTCCAAAGTTGTGCTGCAAGCCATGCAGAGCATCAAGCAGGTGCAAAAAGATTCGCTGGTGCTGAAGGAAGACATGGCAACACTCGGACAACACGCGCAGTCTATCAGTCAGATCATGGGCGTTATTTCAGACATTGCCGACCAGACCAACCTCCTTGCCCTGAACGCGGCCATCGAAGCCGCCCGCGCTGGCGAAGCCGGACGTGGCTTTGCCGTGGTTGCCGATGAAGTGCGCAAACTCGCAGAAAAAACCATGTCCTCCACCACCGACGTGGGCAACGCCATCCGCGCCATTCAGCAGAGTGCGGAAAAGAGCATGAAACAGGTGGACGCCGCCGTAAGCAGCATCGAACAGGCCACCGAACTTTCCGGCAAGTCCGGGGACGCGCTGCAAGAAATCGTGCTCCTTGTGGACTCTACAGCCGATCAGGTGCGCGCCATTGCCACTGCGAGTGAACAGCAGTCCGCATCGAGTGAAGAGATCAACGCCTCCATTCTCCAGATCAGCAACATTGCTGGAGAAACAGCGCAAGCCATGGGTGAAGCCGCCCACGCTGTTTCTGATCTGGCAAACCAGACGCAAGTGCTCACAAGACTCATTGATGATATGAAAAAAGGCTGATGTTGGTTGCAGGTTGCGCCGTACCCCACGGGGCAACCTGCCTTGTATGTCCTTGTATCCTGAAAACAATACTCTGGATCGTCCATGTTTCGGCATATCCCTATCGCAGATCTGAAAAAAGGCCTGTACGTCATAGACCAGCACAAAGGTCAGTCCCTGAACCCTCCGCTGTACTCCGTGGAAGGCTACATCCTTTCTGACGAAGAACCTGAGGCGCTGGCACGGGCTGGCTTTCAAAACGCATGGATCGACGACGAACGCACGGTCATCCCGCCTGACAACACGCTCTCCGAGAAAGATCTCATCGACCTCACCGATACTGACCACCCTCTGCACGCCTCGGTTCCCTACCTTGAAGAATACGAAAGAGCCTCAAGGCTCTATGCCAAAAGTCTGGAAGTGGCAAAAGAAATCACCGCCCGGATCGAAACCCATACCGACATCGCGCTTGACGAGACCCGCGAGTTGTTCACAGACATGCTCTCAAGTCTCACCCGCAACTACAACGCCCTGTGCAGTCTCGCCAAACTGAAGAACAAGGACGACTACACCTTCACGCACTGTATCAACGTTGCCGTGTTTGCGGTGACGCTTGGCAAGCAGCTTGGTGTCAAGAACGAATTTCTCATTGAGCTGGGCATGGCAGGCTTTTTTCACGACATCGGCAAAATTTTTGTGCCTTCAGAGATCCTCAATTGCCCCGGACGCCTGAACGCAATACAGTTCAACAAAATCAAGGAACACCCGGATCTTGGACGGCGCTACCTCAACCACTACCCCAATCTTCCCCCGCTCGTCTGCCAAGGCACCCGCGACCACCACGAGCGCTACACTGGAAAAGGCTACCCTGCTGGCAAGCGTGGTGAAGAAATCAGCCTTGCCGGACGCCTGCTTGCGGTCGTTGATGTCTACGACGCCATTTCGAGCAAACGCTGTTACAAAGAGGCCATCACACCGGCTGAAACGCTGGCCATCATGTACCAGAGCCGTGAAGACGACTTCAGCCCCGGCTTTGTGGAAGCCTTCATCAGCGTTCTGGGCATCTATCCGGCGGGGAGTCTTGTTCGCCTGAGCAACAAATATTACGCTGTGGTCGTGGAACAAAACGAAAGCGCCCCGTTGCGACCCAAGGTTGTCCTTTTGATTGATGCTTTCGGCGCACGTCTGGATCACCCGAAACTTGTTGATCTTATGATCCACGTCAATCTTTCTATCCACGGCCCCGTGCTGCAAATCCCCGTTGACATTGATGTTGAAGAGGCTATCAAATACGCCCATTGACCCCTTTTCCTGACCACCTGTTCTGCGTTATCGAGCCAAAAGAGGACTCTATGCCGTCACAGCTTCCACCGAATACCCTTTTTCTCAACAACATTCTCAAGCTTCTTCTGATCGGTAGCGACAGTGGAAAAAACATTGCCAGTGTTCTGGAGTGTGTGGGGCGGCATTTTGACGTCAGCCGAGTCTACCTTATGGAATGCGAGGAGCAGGCTTTTTTCACGAGCCACGAATGGTGTCTGGAGGGTGTCCCTTCAGGGAATGACAACCAGCGTATCCCGCTCACGCAAATCTACGTCTATTACCATCACTTTGATAAAGATCACCTCTTTGCTGTCTCCGACAGCAACACCCTGCCCGACGTGCTCCGCGACTTTTACCAGAAAAAAGGCGTCCGCTCTCTGTTGCAGGTTGCTTTGACGGTACAAAATCGTATTGTTGCCCTGCTTGGCGTTGACGATTGCGAGAAAAACCGCGACTGGACAGCGGAAGAAAAAGGCACCCTCTCCCTGCTGTCCCAGATCCTTGCCCTGCATGTGTTGCACCAGAAGCCCCACCACGCGAACCTGAACAAAGGGCTGGCCTTTGACATCCTCAATGTCCTTGATTCCGCCTTGTATGTCATCGACGTGGAAACGCATAACCTCCTGTACGTCAACGACACCATCGCCAAAAAAGTTCCCGAAATCGAACTTGGCAAGACCTGTTACTCTTTTTTTGAACCCGGTTCCTCTGGGCCATGCCCCTTCTGTCCGGTAGAAACCTACCATCGCAATCCTTTTATCACCGAAACCGCGTTTGATGTCCGCAATCCACGGCTCGATGCGTGGTCAACCATCAGCGGCACCATCATTGAATGGCTTGACGACAAAAAAATCTGCGTCATCCGCATCAGCGACACCACAGAAGAGCGCGATCACGAGATCAAACTGGAACAGCTTGCCTACACGGACGAGCTGACCGACATCCCCAACAACCGCAGCTACCGACAGTTTGGCCCGCTCCTGCTCACGTCATCCGCAGAGCGAAACCTCAACGTTGCCGTGATCGCTATCAAAGTGGAAAGCCTCCACCGTATCAACAGCACCACAGGCTACGAGCAGGGCGACTCCATTCTGCGCCAGTTTACAGAAAAAGTCAGTCTGGCTATCCCCGGAGACAGTGTTTTTGCCCGGATTCGCGGCAACGACTTTGCCATTCTCTACCCCTACAACAAGAGCTACGACAACGTCCACATCCAGGCGCAACTTCAGCGCATCTCCCTTGCGGTTTCTGAAGTGCAGGTTCCCGCATCCGTGCGCGGACAGCTTTCCATGTCTGTCGGGGTCAGCATCTTTCCCACAGACGGGGTTTTGTTTGAAGATCTCAACCGCAAGGCAGGACTCGCCCTCGCCCTCAACAAAATCAACGCCACCATGGCCTCTGCTTTTTACGACGCCAAGGTCGCCGCGCAACAGCTTGCTGAAGACACCCTCGCTCAAGAGCTGGCGGTGGCGCTGCGCAACGGCGAACTCGAAGTCTACTACCAACCCAAGTACGATGTGATGACCTGCCTCATCAGCGGTACCGAAGCGCTTTTGCGCTGGCACCACCCGGTACACGGACTCATGACTGGCGGTGCCTTCATCCCCCTTGCCGAAACGCACGGGCTTATTTCTGACATCGACGACTGGGTTATCAACGAAACCTGCCGCAATATCCGGCAACTCTGCAACGCAGGCTGTACCCCCGTACCCGTAGCCATCAATCTTTCGCCGGACAAATTCTACCAAGACGACGTGTTGCACAAGCTGACACTCGCCATGAAGCACTACAACATCAAGCCGGAACTCCTTGAAGTCGAGATAACCGAACGCATCGCACTCGAAGACATCGACAAAGCCACCAGCATCATGCGCCATATCCGCACCTTGGGGATCACGCTCTCCATCGACGATTTCGGCACGGGGTATTCCTCCCTGAACTATTTGCGCATCCTGCCCATCGACGCTGTAAAGCTCGACCGTTCCTTCCTTACAGACATCGAAGCCAGCCCTACCGCACGCAACATCGTGGATTTCATCGTCAAACTCGCTGGCTTGCTCCATTTTTGCGTCATCATGGAAGGCATCGAAACGCGAGAACAGTTCGAGTTTGCGCGGCAGATCAAATGCGATGTGGTGCAAGGCTATTATACCGGTCGCCCTGTGCCGCTGGACGCTTTGAAGCAACTCCTCCTTGAACCCAAGGCTCTTCCAAATCTGCGCTGCAACACACCGCACGCGCAGAGCTTCTTGCGCAACGTCACACCCGCAAGCCTTGCGTTGTGGGGGCTGACCCTAGGCGGAGCCATGCTTGGGGTGCTTGCTGTGAGCGGCAGACTAGAGCACATGCTTCTGCTTGACGACCTGCCGCCGAACACGCTTGCCGAGCTGCACCACGCGCTTGTCATTACAGGCTTTTCCGTCTTTGCTTTTGCAACGCTGTCCGCCTTTCTCCTCTGGAAATGCCGTTCGCTTTCTCTGGCCTCCAAGCAGAGTATGCGGGACATGATCCGCATGTGCAAGGATGCCTGCCGTGGCAATCTAGCCGATGCCGTGGATCTGTCGAACTGGACAGCGCCGACCCCTCTGCTCACGGAATTGGGGAACGAGCTTGCCATGACCACCCGCAAGATCCACACGGACAACGTGGAGCTTCTGGAATACAAGAACCAGTGCGAAACACTTTCGCTTGAGCTGATGCGCTGGCAGGCAGTGCAACGCATCACGGCAGAATCCGTATCCGACATCCTCTGGGAAATAGACCTCCCTGCCAACCGCGCCCGCTTGTCCCCCCGCTTCATGGTGCTCTTTGGACACCCGAAACGGGAATTTCAGTACCCTGATGAATTTCTATCTCTTGTGCATCCTGACGATATTGAGCTGTACAAGTCTCGGCTCAGTGTGCTGGTTGCCGGAGAAGTTGCCGGACGAGAACTGGAATTTCGACTGCGCAAAGCCGATGGCGTGTACATCTGGATACGCAGTAGCGGCGCTGTCATGTACGACGAAAATGGAAATATTCTACGCTTTGTCGGAGCGTTGTCTGAAATAGCCCGTAAAGCAAAAGACCCGTTTCAAGACGAAAACAGCAACGATCCGCTCACAGGCCTGCTCAACCGCATCAAAGGAGAAAAGAAGGCTCGGCACTGGCTTGCGGAAAACCAGAACGGCATGACGCTGTTTCTTGTGGACATCGAAAATTTCAAGTCCATCAATCTGAAATACGGTCGGCTGTGCGGCGATTCCGTCTTGCGCCGTCTGGCTCGGCGTCTGGAAACCTTTTGCCTGCCGGGCGACCTGCTGTTCCGCTACGGTGGGGACGAATTTGCGTTGCTCAAGGCGGATTGCTCTGATCCTCTGGCACTCGAACAGTGCGCCATCGGCATGGAAAACAGTTTCAGCAAGCCGTGCATCCATCACAAAGTCAATATTTCCCTGCACTGCAACATCGCCGCTATTTCTGTGCAACCGAGTGTCGTTGTAGACAGTTCGCACCTGTTTCAGCAAGCCAAGCAAGCCGTTAAAAAGGCTCACGAAACCGGAGAAGTCATCACAATGCCCTACACGAGCAATGACGCTAACAACGCCGTGGCTTCCTGAAGCAAAAAACAGGACACTTGCCAGACCGTGACAACTCCGTGTACTCTCCACAGACACATCTTACTACTGCCGATACGAGGCCAGCATGGCGCAAAATACAAAAGACGGTACGGACGGAATCATTGAGCTTGTCGATATTGTTGCACAGGTTGATGACAAGACTCCTGCCGCAAAAAAAATAGACTTTGACAGCCAACTCTCTGATCTTCTGGGAAAAGGCAAAGCCATAACGCTTGACAATTCGCCAGAGCTGGAAGAACTGTTGTCTGATCTTGATGGAGATCCCTCCACAGAAAAACCATCTGACATCTTTTCCAGACCACAACAGGTCGCCTCGCCTGACTCTTCTCCCGACGATTCTGTCGATGCGCTTTTTACAAGCGCTCCTCTTGATGCTGAAAAACGAGCGTCTTCTTCGCCGACTCCAGTCGGACGACCCACCAATCCTATGGACGACGTGGACAAATTCATTGATCATCTTGATGTACCGCCGTCTGAAACGAGGAGCAAAACAGCTCCTACAGATGAGCCAAAGCCAGAGGTGGAAGATCTGGATTCCTTGCTCGATTCCCTGTTCAGCAGTCCCGCAGCAGAGCAGATCAACAAAGGAGACCCAAAACCCGTCTCAACACCTCCGGCAATGTCCAACGACACCCCGCTCGTCAATGCGGACGAACTAGACGCGCTGTTCAATCCCAAGGACGAGGAACCAACCGCACCAGAAAAAGCGCAGACGGCTGAAGGCAACCGCCCCACCAGCTCCAGTCTCCCCGATTCTCTGGACAAGATGCTTCTTGACATAACGCCTGCCGAAGAACCCCAAGAAGCAGCAGAAGCGGATACCCAAGCCGAGACGCTGTCCAAAATTCAGCCCGACAGCGCTGCACTGATAACGTTCCCGGATGAAGCCGAGCTGTCGGCCCCCCCCCAGCAGGCGGACGCACAGACTGCGGAACTTGATACCTTGATGCCTCAGCCTGAACACAGCGAACAGGACTCGGCAGACGCCCTGCGGCAGAAAGACGCGGCGGACATCGCGGCGATTCTTGATGAAGCCATGCCTGTTTTTGAGGCCTCGCCCTTCCGTGTACCTGAAGCAACCGAGGTAGCTGTTAGCCCGGACACGGCAGAGGCTCTGCCAGAGCTGACAACCGCTCCCCCAGCCATAGCAGACATCTCCGATGCGGTGCAAAACGCCTCTTTTCCTGAGCTTGCCAACGCGCTAGACGAACGTCTTGCACGTCTGGAATCCGGTCTGCACAGTTTGAATGAGCGTATCGCCAATCTTGAGGAACAGATAGCCGCGTCGTCACTTACCACCGCGCTCCCAGCGAGTTTTCCTGACATGACTAACATGGCTGATATAACTGACGATCTAGCGTCTCCCCTGTCCGATCTTGACGCTACAGCGGGTCTGTCCGCGCTGTCCCTCGCAGAAGAGCGTGTGCCCGCGCAAAATCTTGAAGATCTGCTGACGGAGGGCAACGCGCTCTGTGAACAGCTCAAAGCGCTGGTGCGCACCCTCATTGCGGCAGAACTCCCTGCGCCTGTTGCAGAAATCGAACGCCCTGATCCCAACACCGGCACGATCGCTGTTCTTGCCGAGCGCCTCGCCACGCTTGAAGTGCAACTTGCGGCGAAAGCTGAAGAAACGTCTCATGCAGACGACACCGCGCTGAACGCTCTTGAAGAACGCCTTCTGACGCTCGAAGCCCAGTACAACACCAAGGCTGAAGCTCCCGATCCTGCTGACGCCATCGCGGCTCTTGCAGTGCGCCTTGACGCGCTTGAAACCCATTGCGCGGCGCCTCTTCCTGAGCTACCGGATTCCGCCAGCATTGCCGAAGATGTTCTGGCGCTGGTTCGTGTTGACATGGAAAAAACCGCAACCGAAGCCGCGCCGCAGACCGAAGCCGCAAACCATGCCCTTACCGATCTGCAACAGCGCCTGAGAGCACTTGAAGAACGCCCCCTGCCCACTCTGCCGGACAGCACCGCCATCAAAGCCGACGTTCTGGAACAAGTCCGCACCGATCTCGACAAGCTGGCCGCTGAATCCGCTGCCCGTGTCCTGCGTGAAGAAATCGCCGCGTTGCTAGGCAACAATCAGGGCGCTGCCCTGTAACCCGGCAGGGCGGCAGGGCGCTGCCCTACAACCCGGCCGGGCGCGGCCCTGCCCCCCCAACGGGGCCAAAGCCCCCAAGACCCGGCGGGGTTTGG
>JAVVPW010000006.1:0-12883 GCA_036655575.1 Bilophila sp. | reverse complement strand
AAACCATCGTTGTGTTGCGTGTTGCGTTGTCTGGATGCGAGGAAAGGGTTTATATCTCTCCAGCTTTGAGGAGGACATCGCGGGCTTCGGCGCGGCGGCCTTGGGATTCAAGAGCGCGGGCAAGGACGAGCCAGGCGTTTTTGCGATCTGGACGTTGGGCTACGCTCTGCCGGGCAAGCGCTTCAGCAAGTTCCGGGTCTTCGCCACCGTCAAGGTACAGACTTGCCATAAGGTTCAGCGCCACGGCGTCTCTGGGATTGCGGAGCAGTGCCTGATGGAGATGTTCGCGCACCTCATCGCGCTTGCCCTGACGCAACGCCAGCCGTGCCAGATGCCGATGCGGAAGCGCACTCTGAGGATTGAGCGCAGCGGCAGACTCAAAACGCGCCCGCGCTTCGTCCATATCTCCAGCCGCTTCAGCAAGTTGCCCCAGACGCACCACCGCATACAGGTGCGAGGGAGACAGCGCAACGCAGGCACGAAAATGCTTCCCTGCGGCCTCGGTGTCGTGCAGACTCTGACAGACCGCACCCAGATTGTACGCCAGCGCAGGATCATCAGGCGTCCGCAACAGTGCTTCCTCAAAATGCCGCCGCGCTTCGGCATGGTGCCCAAGGCTTGCCATGCACACGCCAAGCGAATTCCACGCCAGCGCGTTGTCGCCGTCCGCAAGCAGAGCGAGCTTGTATTCCTCGATAGCGCCAAAAACATCACCCCGACAATGCCGCTTGTCCGCACTGATGTTCATGGCGAGGGAGTCGAAAAGCCCCACATGCGGCGCTGGCAAAAGAAGCGCGTATTCCAGCGCCTTGCGCGCACATTCGAGCATATCCGCCGGGCGAAAATCCAGAAACGGCCAGCAAGCCAGCCCCGCACCCGTGCGCAACCCCAGCCGCTCCGCCGCTTCCGCACACACCGAAGCGTACAACGTGCGCACCGCATCTGGATGCAGATTCGGATGGAAAAAAACCAGACTGTTCAGACCAAAACGCCCGCCCAGTACCGGCGCATCCGAAACTGACGCAAACCCCGCACGACACACATCCGCCACCTGCGCCATGATGTGATCCGGCTGTGTTGTCTCCCGATTTGCCGAAAGAGGGGCGCTTCCACCGTCTTCAGACGCACCCGTGCGGTTCAGATCCACATGCACCAGCGCCAGCGCAAAGGCGTCGCAATCACTGCCGGTTTTAGCCAGACGCGCCAAAAAATCCCCGTGGCGGAGGAGACCTGTGAGCGGATCAGGTCGGTGGGAAATCCCGCCACTCTTTTCTTCCTCTGTCCCTTCATCCTCAAGCGTCGATTGCACGGTCAGACTGCGTTCTTCCGGCAAAAGCGTGAGGTCGTCACCCGGTTCCAGAGGCCACGCCGGATCACCGAGGTGGAGTATTTCCGCCACAGCTTCGGATTCGCGCACTTCAAGCAGGACAAGCTCACCTTTGTACAGCGGCTGACGTTCTTCCTGCGGCGGCGGCGTGCCCTGAACCGCGTAATGCACTGACCACACAGAAAAACGCTGGCCTTCACGCGCACCAACACTGCGCCCAAGGCTTGTCAGCACCCGCGAGAGCGGCAAAATCTGGCGCAACCGCCCCCCCTCGTGCAACAAACGCCCGTAGCCCATGATCGGCTCGCGTCCAAATTCGCCGTTGCGACTGCGCGCCACTTCAGCGGCAAGCCCAGCCCGATGCAGCAACATGCGGGCCTGTTCCTCCATGTCGCGTTGCCTTGTTCCGTCCATGTCCTGTGGATAGAGGGCGTAGCCCGCATGAGGTTGCACCCCAATCTGACGCCCGGTGTACGGATCAGGCATCCGAATCTGTTCCATCCGGCGCAAGATGGCGTCTGCCAGCGTCTCACATTGTTGCCGGGTGCCTTCGGGAAGAAACGCGGCAAATTCGCAATCCCCTGTGCGGGCAGCCAGTGTCTGATCCGGCAAAGCCGCAGAAAAGGCTTCCGCAAGTTTGTTTGCCAGACGATCCGCAAAGCCGTAGCTCGTGTTGCGCGTCACATCCTGAAGCCCGCTGAAGCGCACCACAAGCAACCCCATGCAACCACTGTGCGGGTGGGGATCTTCGCTCTCACCAAAACCTCGCCCGAATGATCCCCGGATGCTCTCAACTTCCTGCGTCAGACGCTCCACAAGCACCTGTCGCGCCGCAAGCCCCGTGGACACGTCCAGACGCCCCAGCTTGTACAGCTCCAGATTTTCCAGACACAGCGTCGCAATGTTCATGAGTGACGGCAAGAGCGCCTTCACCTGTGCGGCATCGGGATTGCGCGCCATGAACACCCCCAGCAATTCCCCGCGCCACAGCAGGGGGAGCAACAGCTTGCGCTCCTCCTCCAGCCATTCCGGGATGCGCTTCGTAGCGCTGGTGTCCTGCGGAAAATACACCGCGTGCGTCTCAAACGGCAGCACACCGTACAGACTGTCCCGCAGGCGCTGCTCCAGCTCCAGTAAATCCCGTCGCACCAAACCATTTTGCATAGCAACCTCAGGTGAAGAAAAAAGACTGCGTTACCAGGTCATGCGTACCGCAACGCCTTGGGCGGACATATGACGTTTGAGTTGTTCGATGCTGTACTCGCCGTAGTGAACAATCGAAGCGATGAGCGCGGCAGAGGCGTGGCCTGTTGTCACAGCGTCAACCATGTGCTGCGGACTGCCAGCGCCCCCAGAAGCAATGACCGGGATGCGCACCGCGTCACTGATGAGCCGCGTGAGGCGCAACTCGTACCCGTCCTTGGTACCGTCCGCATCAATAGAATTGAGACACAACTCCCCCGCACCGAGCGCTTCGCACCGAATCGCCCACGCCAGCGCGTCTTGCCCTGTAGGCTTGCGCCCGCCGTGGACAACGATTTCGTAGCCAGAGGGAAGGGACGGGGACGGCGAGACGCGCTTGACATCCATCCCCACCACAATGGCTTGTGCTCCAAAGGCGTCCGCACCTTCCGCAATGAGTGTGGGGTTGGCAATCGCAGCGGAATTGATCGAAATCTTTTCCGCACCCGCTTCGTAATACCGCCGAGCTGTTTCTACCGGATCGCCAATGTCCTCGTTGCCCACAAACTTGATACCCTTGGTCAGACGCCCGTTGCGTACATCAAGACAGGGAATGATGCGTTTGGTCAGCATGTCCGGCCTCGTTCTGTCGTGTGCTTTGGGGTGTGCGCCGCAGACGCAAGGCACCAGTTGTGAAAATTGGACAGGATGCGCAAGCCCGGACGACCGCTTTTTTCCGGGTGAAACTGGATCGCCCACAAGCCGTCCTGACCGTACACGGCACAAAATTCTGTCCCGTAGGAGCTGGTCGCAATGACACGTTCTGGTGTGGTTTCGACATAGTAACTGTGTACAAAATAAAAGGCGGCATCCTCTGGAATACCCGCAAGAATAGGACTTTCACGCTTGTGCGCTAACGTATTCCACCCCATATGAGGGATACGAACAGGCTCGTTTGCATCCGTCAGCGTGGCGTCAAAACGCACACAACGCCCCGGTACCAGCCCTAGCGTTGTTGTTGCGTTCTCTTCACTGTGCTCTACCATGATCTGACACCCAAGACAGATGCCAAGGAGCGGTCGCCCTGTTGACACCACACGGCGCAACACCGCGTCAAGCCCGGAGGCTTCAAGTCGCCGCATGGCCTGCCCCGCCGCACCCACACCGGGAAAAATCACGCCGTCAGCGCGCTCCACTCTCTCTGGATCCGCTGTAATCTCACAAGGAATCCCCAGATGGTCGAGTGCCCTGCGGACACTGGTCTGGTTCCCCGCTCCATAGTCAAGGATGGCAAGCATAATAAACTCCCTAGCACCTGTTGTAGTGCGAAGCTGCATACCTACAATATTCCGCCGTCTGAGACAACCGTTTGTCATGACGCGAAAAAGTGTGCTCTTGACAAGTGTTTTTTTGTAAAAGATGCGGTGTTCGCTTGACACAAATCCTTCAATAGGCGATTTTCAGACAAAATTGCACACAGACACGAGGTGTAAAACGTAACTTCGGGCGCAGTCCACAAACAGTCAGAGCCTCTCGGCGGCTGTCCCGATCAGCATCCCAAGTGCCCCGGTTGTCGTTTTTTCGGCACGTTGCCTGTCTTTCGGGACACCGGTCACTTCAAGGAAACCTATGTTAAAGAGAGCCCTGACGCTGTTGGTGCTGGCTCTTCCCCTCCTGCTCATTGTCCCGCGTGCGGAAAGCAAATCTGCGGGCACCATGTTTGAAGTTTACAGTGGGGAAGCCTCCTTCTACAGCGACAATCTACACGGTCAAAAAACAGCTACCGGCGAACGTTATGACAAGGACGAACTGACCGGAGCACACCGCTCGCTTCCGCTCGGAACCATCGTGCGGGTGACAAATCTCGTCAACGGACGCGATACCATTGTCCGCATCAACGACCGAGGCCCCTTCAAGCCATCATGGATCATGGATATTTCAAAAAAAGCTGCCAGCAATCTCAACATGATTCGCCGAGGCGTTGCTCCAGTACAAGTTGAAGTGTTGAGCGATGGTCGTGGTGTCCCTGCGCAGTCCGGCATGGCCTTTTATGTCCGGCTAGACAAAGTGGGCAGTGCTACGGAAGGCGAGAAGCGCGTGCGTTCGCTCACCGAGGCCAGAGCGCCGTCACCTCCTCGCAAACAGGTGAAACATCAGAAAAAAAATGCTTCTCGTCAACGCCTTTCCAACGCGAAAGTCTTTTCAGAAGTCGGACAGAGCGGTCACAAACGCTACTTCGTCGGACAAGGCCCCTTCCCTCGCTATCGGGACGCGCTCAGAGCGTTGCAAAAAGTGGACAACATCCACCCCGCCTCCGCCATTGTCTACCTTCCCGCCAACCTGACTGCTCAGACAGCATCACGCTAGTCCTTCTAATGCAGATTATTTTTGAAACGCAGCGTGTTGCAACGCAGCATGGTGCAAAGGCTCATGACGAAACCTGCAACCAGCTTGGCACCCTCTGGCGGACGCTTTTGGTGTGCCTGCGGGGTTGCACAGCGCCAGAACAGCGCCTTGTCCTAAAAGGGACAAGCTAAAAGTCTCGCCTTTTGTGCAACTTTCACACAAAGTCTTCTATCACACTCACAAACCATGTGTTTATTCTTCGTACAGGCTTTTTACCCCGCAAAAGACGCACCCAAAGGCTTTGGTTTCCGATGTTCATAAAGGCACAGAAGGCGTGCAACAAGGCCGGAAGCCCCGCTGATTGTGTCCACATTCGTCGCAGAGAGGGAGAATGTGCAAAAAATCTTTTGGAGACACCCTTTTCCCGACACCTACCTTGACACAGCCGTCAAAATCGTGGTATAGCTAGGGGAAGTAAGACTACTGAGACTGAATAGTTCTCCCTTTGAGGAGTTCCCCAGCCTTGGAATAGTGCGCGGCAAAAGCCGCACAGCGGTTACCAACCAAACCAAGTGGAGGTAAGGCAATGGCTAAACATCCAACACCCCTGTTGGATCAACTCGAGTCCGGGCCGTGGCCCAGCTTCGTGTCCGACATCAAGCAGGAAGCGGCGCACAGGGCCAAGAACCCTGACAACGTGGAATTTCAGATTCCCGCTGACTGCCCTGAAGATCTTCTCGGCGTGCTCGAATTGTCCTATGAAGAAGGCGAAACGCACTGGAAACACGGCGGCATCGTCGGCGTGTTTGGTTACGGCGGCGGCGTTATTGGCCGTTACTGCGACCAGCCCCAGCGCTTCCCCGGCGTAGCGCATTTTCACACTGTGCGCGTGGCCCAGCCTGCCGGTAAATACTACAAGTCCGACTATCTGCGCCAGCTCTGCGACATCTGGGAACTGCGCGGTTCCGGTCTGACCAACATGCACGGCTCTACCGGCGACATCGTTTTGCTCGGTACTCAGACTGTGCAGCTGGAAGAAATCTTCCACGACATCACACACAACATGAACACCGACCTCGGCGGTTCCGGATCCAACCTCCGCACTCCCGAAGCCTGTCTTGGTCAGAGCCGCTGCGAATTTGCCTGCTACAACACGCAGGACATGTGCTACCAGCTCACCCAGGACTATCAGGACGAACTCCACCGTCCGGCGTTCCCGTACAAGTTCAAGTTCAAGTTTGACGGTTGCCCCAACGGTTGCGTGGCCGCTATGGCTCGCTCTGACTTCGCCGTCATCGGGACATGGAAAGACGACATCAAGATCGATCAGGACGCTGTCAAATCCTACGTCGGTGGCGAATTCGCCCCCAACGCTGGCGCACACGCCAGCCGCGACTGGGGCAAATTTGACATCGAAGCTGAAGTTGTCAATCTGTGCCCAACCAAATGCATGAAGTGGGACGGAAGCAAGCTGTTCATCAACAATCACGAATGTGTGCGTTGCATGCACTGCATCAACACCATGCCCCGCGCTCTGCACATCGGTGACGAACGCGGCGCTTCGATCCTCTGCGGCGCGAAAGCTCCCGTGGTTGACGGTGCGCAGATGGGTTCCCTGCTTGTTCCCTTCATCCCGACTGAAGCTCCGTACACGGAGATCAAAGAACTCATCGAAAAGATTTGGGACTGGTGGATGGAAGAAGGCAAGAACCGTGAACGCCTCGGCGAAACCATGAAGCGCCTCTCTTTCCAGAAGCTGCTTGAGGTTACCGAGATCCCGGCCCTTGCCCAGCACGTCAAAGAACCCCGCTCCAATCCGTACATCTTCTTCAAGGAAGAAGAAGTACCCGGCGGCTGGAACCGCGACCTGGCTGCCTATCGCCAGAGACACCAACGCTAAAGAGAGGGGAGAAAGTATTATGGCGTTCATTTCTTCTGGATACAATCCTGCAAAGCCGATGGAAGGCCGTATCTCTGATATCGGCCCTCGCAAATATGACGAGTTCTTCCCGTCGGTCATCACAGAGAACTTTGGCAAATGGCTGTACCACGAAATCCTTGAACCCGGCGTCCTCGTTCATGTGGCCGAATCGGGAGCAAAGGTCTACACGGTACGCGTGGGCGGCGCCCGTCTCATAACGGTCAGCCATATTCGCGAAATCTGCGAAATCGCTGACAAGTATTGCGACGGACACCTGCGCTTCACCACCCGCAGCAACATCGAGTTCCTGGTAGCCGATGAAGCCAAGCTGAAACCCCTTCAGGCAGACCTTGCTTCCCGCACATTCGCTGCGGGTTCCAACAAGTTCCCTATTGGCGGCACTGGCGCTGGCATCACCAACATCGTGCACACACAGGGCTGGGTACACTGTCACACGCCTGCCACCGACGCCTCCGGCCCGGTCAAGGCTGTGATGGACGTGATGTATGAAGACTTCAAGTCCATGCGTCTGCCCGCTCCGGTGCGCATTTCGCTGGCTTGCTGCATCAACATGTGCGGCGCGGTACACTGTTCTGACATCGGCATTGTGGGCATTCACAGAAAGCCCCCGATGATCGACAACGAATGGGTCGATCAGCTGTGCGAAATTCCGCTTGCAGTCGCCGCTTGCCCCACGGCAGCCGTGCGTCCTATCAAGACGGAACATGACGGAAAGAAACTCAATTCTGTGGCCATCAAGAGTGATCGCTGCATGTATTGCGGTAACTGCTACACCATGTGCCCGGCTCTCCCCATCTCGGATGGCGAGGGTGACGGCGTCGCCATCATGGTCGGCGGCAAGGTGTCGAACCGTATCTCCATGCCGAAGTTCTCTAAAGTGGTCGTGGCCTACATTCCCAACGAACCGCCCCGCTGGAACACACTCACCAGCACCATCAAGCACATCGTTGAAGTGTATTCCGAAAACGCGAACAAGTACGAACGTCTGGGCGACTGGGCTGAACGCATTGGCTGGGAATCGTTCTTTGAACTGACCGGTCTTGACTTCACCCACCACCTGATCGACGACTTCCGTGATCCGGCCTACTACACATGGCGCCAGAGCACCCAGTTCAAGTTCTCCGATCTGGCTCTTGCAGCGCACGGCGGAGAAGCTCACGCTTCTGCCGAAGCTGTTGCAGTCACCACGGCTGACAAGGCTGTGGTTGTGGACTTCTTGAAAGAAAAGCTCAGCAAGCCCGGCGCTAAGAGCAAGTACTACTTCAAGGACTTCTTGGATCTCTTCCCGACCAAGGCCACCCGCGACGTGAAAAACGTCCTGTCTGTCCTTGTGAGTGAAGAAGCCCTCGAATACTGGTCTTCCGGCTCCACCACCATGTACGGCCTCAAGGGTGCCGGCAAGCAGGCTGGAACTGAAGGCGAAAACTAGGATTGATGGCGAATGAGGGGGGCTTTTTCAAAAAAGGTTCCCCTCTCAAGCCACCTTTCCTCGTATCCTCCCAAGCCTTTTCACCGCGCACAAAAACGTTCGCGGGGAAAGAGCTTGCGGCGCAACTGATTCCAGTCCATACTCACCTGAGTACGGACTGGAATCAGCCTATTGAGCGCCGGGTCTTTTTCTGTACCTTTGTCGTCCAACCTCAACGTTTCCACGAGCACACACATGGCGCAGACTATTCAGCTCCGACACGCGCAGTCAGGGATCATGAAAACCGGGTTGTACGGCTTCAGTTGGACGACACTTTTTTTCAGCGGCTTACCGGCGCTGTTACGCGGTGATCTCATTACCGGGGTTCTTGTCCTTGTGCTGAGTTTTTCCTCGTTCTGGATTGTCGCTCTTATATGGGCCTTCCTGTACAACCGCGTGTACACCACTCGCCTGCTGGAATCTGGCTATATCTTCTGGGATACGCCAGACAGAACGGCAGAAGCCAAATACGCGCTGAGAATTCAGGACTGATGTCTGTGCCCAGCCACACCCCCGCTGACCTGTCCACCCTCTTTGCCATGCCGCGCCTTGTGATCTCTGGCCTGTCTGGAGGTGGTGGCAAAACACTGGTAGCGCTTGGACTTTCCCGTTCCCTGACCCGCCGAGGTCTTGCCGTCAAACCGTGCAAGAAAGGCCCGGACTACATCGACGCGGCCTGGCTTGCGCTGGCCTGCGGACGCACGGCAACCAACCTTGATCCCTTTTTCCTCTCGGACGAACGTCTGCGCGCACTCTTTTTCCATGTGTGCGGGATGGGCAGCGAAAAGACACCGCCTGCTGTCGCCCTTATCGAAGGCAACAGAGGTCTTTACGACGGGCGCGATGTGGCAGGCAGTTGTTCCACCGCAGCGCTTGCCCGCATTCTGGACGCGCCGATTCTGCTTGCGCTCAACATCACCAAGATGACCCGCACCGCCGCAGCCATTGTCGCGGGGCTGGCGCAGTTTGAACCTGTCCGGCTGGGCGGGGTGATCCTCAACCAGACCGGCTCCTCCCGCCACGCTACCCTTGCGCGTCAGGCCATCGAAACCTACACCGACATCCCGGTACTCGGCGAACTCCCCCGTCTGAAAGAAAATCCCATTCCTGAACGGCACATGGGGCTTGTGTCGATCCACAATGAATCCGGCGAAGCAACCGCGTCCTGCGCCGACCAGACCTTGCTCCAAAGTCTGGACAAGCTCGCGGATTTTCTGGAAGCTCACGTTGACATTGACGCTGTTCTCACACTGGCGCACTCCGCTCCCGCCATGCCCGCGCAAGCTCCGTTCTGGAAAGAATCCCTTGCCGACACGCCCCGCCCGCGCATCGGCTTTGTGCGTGATGCGGCGTTGTGGTTTTATTATGAGGAAAATCTGGAGGCGTTGCGCCGTGCCGGAGCGGAGCTGGTGGAGCTGAGTCTGCTTTCTGACGCGCCGTGGGACAAGGGACTGGACGGGCTGTACCTTGGCGGAGGCTTTCCAGAAATGCTGGCACAGCGCCTGAGCCAGTCACCCCATCTGGCGACGATTCGTGCTTTTTCGTTGGACGGGATGCCCTTGTATGCCGAATGCGGCGGATTCATGATTTTGTGCGAATCCTTGCGTATCAACGGGCACGACTACCCCATGAGCGGCCTGTTCCCAGCGCGTGCGGAATTTTGTTCGCGTCCACAGGGCCTTGGCTATGTGGAAGCAACGGTGCTCAAAGAAAACCCGTTCCACCCCGTGGGTGCGGTGCTGCGAGGGCATGAATTTCATTACTCCCGCTGTGTTGCGTTGGACACGCTTGTCCCGACGCTCCAGCTCTGCCCCGGCACAGGCATGTCCGGTACGCCCGACAAACTGCCTAAGGGCAGTCTGTTGCAAGGTCAAGATGGCCTGCTCGTGCGCAACACCTTTGCGGCCTACACCCATCTTTTCGCACCCGCTGTGCCGCACTGGGCAAGTGCTTTTGTCCGCGCCTGTCGCGCCTTCGCACAAAAATAGCCTGCTGTACGCTCTTCAGCACTTTTTCTAAGAACGATTCCTGTTTACTTCTGGCGTGTTCTTCTCTATACTCAAGACCTCATCGTAGAGAAGCATCCAACACATACAGGAGACGCTCATGACACAGGAACGCACGGGAATCATTAGCTTTATGGGAAACCCCCTGACGCTGCTCGGCACGTCTGTTGCTACAGGTGTACCGGCTCCCGATTTCACTGTTTTGAACAACGATCTTGAACCGCGGACGCTTGCGGACTATGCCGGAAACGTGCTGCTCATCAGTGTGGTACCGTCTCTTGATACTGGCGTGTGCGACATGCAGACGCGGCGCTTCAATACGGAAGCTGCTAAATTAGGATCAAAGGTCAAAATCCTGACCATCAGTTGTGACCTGCCTTTTGCGCAGTCTCGCTGGTGTGGTGCGGCGGGTGTGGACGCGGTGGTCACGCTTTCCGACCACAAAGACCTGTCCTTTGGCCTGGCGTATGGGCTTGTCATCAAGGAACTGCGCTTGCTGACGCGAGCGGTGCTGGTTGTCAACGCTGCTGGCGTCCTTGTGTATCAGCAGATCGTCCCAGAAGTCACCCACGAACCTGACTTCTCCGCCGCTCTTGCCGCGCTGAAGGGCTGTTTGTAAAAAAAAGGGGGGCAACGTACAGACGTTGCCCCCACTTTTTTTACGCAACAGCGGTGAGGCTGTTGAGTTCGTTTTCGCTGAGAAGTTTATCAAGATCGAGGAGGATCAGGAGGCGATCCTCAAGTTTGCCAACGCCGCGCATGTATTCAGAACCGATGCCGGCAACGACTGGTGGCGGCGGTTCCACCGTGGATTCTTTGATCCGCAGAACTTCACTCACCGCGTCAACCACAAAGCCAACGACCTGCCCCTGAAGATCCATAACCTTGATCCGCGTCTGGCTGTCGTGCGCACAAGACTTCATGCCAAAGCGCTTGCGCATGTCGATGACAGGGATAACCTTGCCACGCAGGTTGATCACGCCTTCCACAAACGCTGGCGCATTGGGCACTTTGGTTATGGGCATCATTCGGATGATTTCCTGAACCTTCAGGATGTCTACCCCAAATTCCTCATCAGCGATTTTAAAGGTGACCAGTTGAATAAGGTTGCTATCATCCGCATTGTGATACGAGCTGTTTTCACTCATGTTTTCCCTCAGTGTCTGGGGCTTGCGTCAGAACGCCCCTGTTGTCGTATGCTACCTACGCTTCAAATCATCAACCAATTTCGACAATATATCGGATTGCTTAGAAAGTTCCATGATAGCACTCGCGGCTTCCTTCATGGCGCTTGCGGTTTCACTGGCAATGGTGTTCACTTCAAGAATGGAACGGTTGATTTCTTCACTGGTGGAGGACTGTTGTTCGCTTGCTGTCGCAATAGCCCGCACCTGATCCGCTGTCAAATCCGCCATCTTGACGATTTCGCTGAGAGCTTCACCGGATTTTATGGTCGCAACGGTGGACTCTTCCACGCCCTGCACGTTCATGTCCACCTGCGACATGCTGCGATCCGCACTCTGCTGAATGGACTTGATCGCGTTGCCCACGTCCGTGGTGGAGGCCATGGTCTTTTCCGCAAGTTTTCTGACTTCATCCGCAACAACAGCAAAACCACGTCCAGCTTCGCCAGCGCGGGCGGCTTCAATGGCTGCGTTCAGAGCAAGCAAGTTTGTCTGATCCGCAATGTCTGAAATCACGCCCATGATCTGGCTCACCGCTCGTGCGTGCTGGTCAAGTGTCACCATGTCGCTCTTCATAGCAAGCGCACCGGTACGGACATTCTGAATGCTTTGCACCGCTCCGTCAACCACTGTTGCGCCTTCAGCCGCCTTTTCACGGGTTTTTGCCGACACATCCGAGGCTTCACCCGCGTTTCTTGCGACTTCAAGCACTGTGCTGTTCATTTCTTCCATAGCTGCGGCGGTTTCTGACACTCTAGAGGCCTGTGTTATAGCGCCACGTTCAGACTGTGCGATCTGCGCCGAAAGCTGTGACAGCGCGGTGCTGATAGAGTTTACTGTTCCTTCAAGCTGGTGTGCTGCCGCGTGCATCCCTTCGCTCATAGCGGATTCCGCTCTGGCTGTGGCTTCTTCGGCCTGACGCATGGCGTCCATAGCCTGTTCTTCTTTCTCACGCGCAACCTGCGACTGGCTTGTGGCTTCGGCGATCTTGACCTTCAGCGTTTCCACCATGTGACGCAAGGCGTCTGACAGGCGGCCTATCTCGTCGCGGGATTCGACATCAAGATGTTGCGACAGATTGCCCCCGGCGACACCTTGTGCAAACTCAAGGCACTTGTGCAACGGCGCTGTGATACTGCGTGTCAGGAAAACCGTCACGGCAATGCCAATCACAAGCACAGCAAGAAGCAGATACAGACTGTTCCAGACCGCTTGCTTCGCGCTTAGAGACGCGAGCTTGGTCAATTTCAAACTTCCGTCCATGTCCGTGCGCGACAAGTTTTCAACAATGCTCACCACGTTTACCAGTGCCTTGGCGCGGCTTGTGTCGGATTCTATCAGCTCTTTCCAGATGTCTCCAACCTTTGCCATGTCGCCGTGATACTCTTCTAGCGTTCCCCGTGCGAGGTTCACCGCGTCGCGGGAGTC
>JAVVPW010000005.1:0-25807 GCA_036655575.1 Bilophila sp. | reverse complement strand
TGCGGTGTTGGTTTCCACAGGACGGAGCTTGCAGTGGGATTCCATGAAGAACCCAAAGCCGTCGTAGGAGATGTGCAAGGTTTCTGCGAGTTTCGCCGCGCCCTTTGCGCCTTCAATGCCTACGGCAAGCACCACCATGTCGGCTTTCACTTCCACGGGCTTGCCAAGAAGGGTATCCGCACCGCGCACGATGTACTGACCCTTGCCGTCAGGCTGGATCACAGACACCCGACCACGAATGTACTGGGTGCCGTATTCTTCCATGGCACGGCGGGTGAACTCGTCGTAGAGCTTTCCTGGAGCGCGGATGTCCATGTAGAACACATAGGACTGTGATTCCGGGAGGTGATCCTTGGTGAGCACGGCCTGCTTGGCGGTGTACATGCAGCAAAAACCAGAGCAGTAGGGGCGGTTGATGGATCTGTCCCGCGAACCCACACACTGGATAAAGACCACGCTTTTCGGTTCCTTACCGTCAGAAGGACGCTGAATGTGTCCTCCGGTCGGGCCAGCAGCGGACAGGATGCGTTCGTACTGGAGCGAGGTGATGACGTCAGGATAGCGCCCAGCGCCGTATTCGCCATAGACTGTCCAGTCCACAAGATCGTACCCGGTAGCGGCGATGATGGCGCCCACGGTTTCGGTGACGATTTCATCCTTCATCTCGTAGTTGATGGCTCCGGTGGGGCAAACCTTGGCGCAGACGCCACATTTGCCTTTGATGAGCTGACGACAAAATTCAGGATTGATCGTAGCCTTCTTGGGAATGGCCTGCGGGAACGGAATGTTGATTGCCGTGGTCGGGCCGACAAATTCGTTGAACTTGTCGGGCGTCTTCTTGGCAGGACATTTTTCCATGCAGGTGCCGCAGCCTGTGCATTTCGTCCAGTCCACATAGGTGGCTTTTTTCTTGATATTGACTGTGAAGTTCCCCACATAGCCGCTTACGCTGTCCACTTCAGAGGCAGCCATGAGCGTGATTTTGGGGTGCTGTGCCACGTCCACCATCTTGGGGCCAAGGATACAGCTTGAGCAGTCAACGGTGGGGAAGGTCTTGTCGAGCTTCGCCATCTTGCCGCCGATGTGGCTTTCACGTTCTACAAGCAGGACATCAATCCCTGCGTCTGCGCAGTCAAGAGCGGCCTGAATCCCAGCCACGCCGCCGCCGATGACGAGCACGCGCTTGGTGGATTCAAAGGATTTTGAGAACAACGGAACGTTGCGGCGGAGTTTTTCAACCGCGATGTGTACGAGTTCAGAAGCCTTGTTGGTGTTGGCTTCCTTGTCCTTGCCGATCCACGAAACGTGTTCGCGGATGTTCGCCATTTCAAACATGTATTTGTTGAGACCAGCCCGTTCCACCGTGCGCCGAAAGGTCGGCTCGTGCATCCGGGGCGTACAAGAAGCCACCACCACGCCGTCAAGGTTGTGTTCCTTGATCGCCGCAATGATTTCATCCTGACCGGGTTCTGAGCAGGTGTACATGGTGTCCGTGGCAAACGCCACGTCGGGATACGCTCTCGCGTTAGCCGCGACTGCTGCACAGTCCACGGTAGCGCCGATGTTTGATCCGCAATGGCAGATAAAGACGCCTAGTTTCATGCCTTGCCCTCCTCGGCTTTGGCGGCTTTCGCTGCCTCGGCCTTTTTCGCGTCAGCGGCCTTCGCGTCAGCGGCGGCCTTGGCATCAGCGGCGGCCTTGGCGTTTTGCATCTTCTGCAAGAGACCTGTCGGGCTTACGCAGAGCTTGTCGAGTCCGAGTTCTCCAGATGGCAGACCAAGCGCAATGCCCATGAGCTGCGTGAAGTACAGCACAGGCATACTGAACGCGCTTTTCGCCGCCTTGGAGGCCTGATCCTGACGCAGATCCAGATTCATGTGGCACAACGGACAGGCCACAACCACAGCATCAGCGCCATAGTTTCGAGCCGTCTCAAGGAGACGTGCGCTGAGACGCGAAGAAATGTCGCGCCGAGGAATGCCCATAGCAGCGCCACAGCACTCTGTCTTCAGCGGGAACGGCACGACCTCGGCACCGAGTGCCGTCATGATGTTGTCAAGTGCCATAGGATTTTCAGGGTCGTCGAAGTTCATGACATCTGCCGGACGGCTCATGAGGCAACCGTAATAGCAGGCGATTTTGAGTCCGGCGAGGGGTTTTTTCACCTTTTCAGCAATGGCGTCCATCCCAAAATCTTCCACCAGCACCTGAAGAATAGAAACGGTGTCGGGCAGTTCGTCCGGGCACGGCGCGTCAAGCAAGGCATTGACCTTGCTTCTAAAATCAGGGTCAGCCATGCGGTGACGGGCGGTTTTGAGATTGGCAAGACAGCTTGGGCAGGGGGTGCCTATGCGACTCGCCCCTTTAGCTGCGGCAAGAGAAAGATTGCGTGCAGAGAGTGCTGCTGAGAGCACATGGTCGAAGGCGTGAGCCGGCGTGGAACCGCAGCAGCTCCAGTCGGGAATTTCTTCAAGAGTGATACCAAGAGCGGTACAGACAGCACGGGAGGAACGCTCGTATTCAGCGGACGTTCCTTGACCGGAGCAGCCGGGGTAATAGGTCAGTTTCATGCGTTGTGCCCTCCAGCCTGCGCGCCACGGCGTTGCTCGTCAAAGCGCTTGAAAATCCGTCCCACCTGTTCCTTGCCGACAATGCTATGCGGCTTCAGGGGGAGCTTGTTTTTAGGCAGGATGCGGGGAACGAGATCCACATCGGTGAAAACCCGCCCCGTTCGCGCCATGAACATAGCCATGACACCCAGTTCATAGGTTCGCCCGAAATGCCGGACGGTCGTAAGAAAGGACTGCCAGAACGCAGACATGGCGTAGTTGGCTTTGCCTTCTTTCCATGCCATGTGCCGCAAGACGTCCATAACCTTAGCGACATCAATGTTGTTAGGACAACGCGACGTACAAGTCGAGCACGAGACGCACAACCACAGGGAGCGGCACGAAAGTGCCAGCTGTTTGTTGCCAAGCTGCACAGCGCGCATAACCTGGCTCACCTGCATGTCGTACTCGGGGCCGCAGGGACACCCGGCCGTGCAGTTGCCACACTGGTAGCACGTCGTGACACGCTGACCGCTCTCAGCCTCCACCTCACGAAGAAAGGCTTCATCGCGTGTGGTTTCAAGATTGATTGTTTCCATGATTCTCCCAGGCAGTGTAATGGTTCGATGACCAATAGACTTTCTTCACGTCATCAACAATACCCCATTCATGGCAAGAGAGCAACGGGGAAAAACACGAACAGGCTGTCAACGAAAGGAAATCAGACCTTCGGGCAAAACACCTGCGTTGTTTTTAGCATACTGTATCGTGAAAAAAGGCACAACTTTGTTGGCAGCTTTGAAAAAACAGGTTACACCTTATCGGCTTCCTCTGGGGTAACGGTGCCGCACATGAGCGCACGAAACCACTCCGGTGCCCGCACGGGGCGCCCTTCGCGGTTGGTGCAAGCGTGTTGCGTCATGCCCTCGGCAAGCAAAGTCTTGCGCTCGGCGTCGGTCACATTGTACACAAAGGTAAGCGATGCCCGACCGACTTCTGAAATACCCGCGTGGATCTGGACAAGATCGTCATACCGCGCCGGGCGGCGGTATCGACACCTTGCTTCGCGCACCGGCAACAAGATACCCCGGCGTTCCACTTCGGCATAACTCATACCCTGCTCTCGGATGAACTCCCCCCGTGCGCGTTCAAAAAGATGCAGGTATTCAGCGTAATACACATAGCCCATCGTATCCGTTTCTCCATAAGAAACGCGGTGAGCAAGCCAAACATCGGGAGTTGGAAAATCGTGCATGGACAGCATCCTCGACTGACTGTTGTGTTTTTCGGCAGTATTGCCACAAGGTTTGTGCCGCTTCTGGTGCTGCTGGCACTGCTCACAAGCTGTACCGCAACGCCAAAGCCTGACCCGGATCGTGCGACACCCCCTGCTGTCTCGCACCTCTGGACGCCGGATATGTTTGTTGCTGTGCCACCACAAGACGCAACCCGGTTAGCGCAGGCTCTCAACCCCGCGCAACAGCACCTGAAGTCGTGGATGGATCTGTCTCCGGCGCTCAAGGCCAATCTGGCCTACGTTTCCCGGCGAGAAGCCGAGCAGGTGGCTGTAGCTCACGGCGACATCGCCATCACATGGGGTGACATCGCCCACACCCTCACCCGTCTGCAAGCGCTTCTCCCGCGTCTTGATACAGAACCAGAGCTGTTCGCCACGGCTTTTCGCTGGCTTCGTCTGGCTGAAGGCGCAGAATTTTCAGGCTATTACGAACCTGTCTTTAAAGCGAGTCGCACAAGACGCCCCGGCTACGCCACCCCGATCTACCGCGTGCCGCCGGATCTGCACCAAATGGATCTCGGACGTTTCAAGACAGAATACATCGGGCAGCGTCTGGTCTATCGACTAGAAAACGGCGTCCCTGTGCCCTATTACACCCGTGCGGAACTCGATGGAACCCCTGTCAGACCGGGAAAAGCCGCCCGCAAGGCACAGGTTTTGCGCGGCAAAGGCCTTGAACTGGCATGGCTTGCCGATCCATTGGACGCCTATTTTCTGCATGTGCAAGGTTCCGGTCGTCTGCGCTTTCAAGACGGCAGCGAAAGCGCCGTGCGTTTTGCCGGTTCCAACGGGCGCCCCTACCTCAGCATAGGGAAGTATCTGTCTGGACTTGGGGCTATCCCCTCTGACAGCGTGAGTATGCAGTCCATCCGCGAGTGGTTGACCGCACACCCTGCCGAACAACAGGAGCTGCTCTTTCGGAACAAGCGCTACATTTTCTTTCGGATGGAGCCGCTCACCCCAGCGTCTCGCGGCGTCGGGCCAATCGGCAGTATGGGCAGTCCCATCACCCCGTGGGTGACGCTGGCAGTGGATCGTCTGACCTGCCCACTAGGCGCGGTCGTGGCCTTTGAAGTCAATCTTGCCACCCCAGGTACGCCGCCGCGCCTGCTACAAGGCCTCGGACTTGCACAGGATTCTGGAGAAGCGATCAAGGAACGGCGTGTGGATCTGTTCTGCGGTCAAGGCGATCAAGCCGCCCTCACCGCCGGGCACCTCAACACGCCAGGCGAAGTCTGGCTATTGCTGGCGCGGTAAGAATCGGGAGGAGGGGAAAAGGCAGAATCGGGGGGAAGGGGGAGAAGCAACCCGTCTGGAGAAGGGCTTCCTTCTCCCCCTTCCCCCCCCACCCCCCATCCCTCTCATCCTCCTAAGACTTTTGTGTGCGCATCTCAGGCGGTCTTTGGACGGGGAAGGTGGCGCAATGGAGGAAAGAAAAGGGGAAGGCGTTCAGGCGCTCAGTTTGGCCAGTTTTTTCTCAAAGCGTTCGTATTCGCTGAAGATACAGGCGCAATAGTTCTGTCTGTAGAGATTCCATTCTTTGGAGAGATCAATCCCGGCCTGCCAGTACGGGCGAAAATCACGGTAGAGAAAGGCCGCCTTGCCGGCAGGGGCTGTCTCGTCTGCGCCTTCTGCGCTTAATTCTGTACCGACTTCTGCGATCATCGCGTGCTGTTGGTGGCGGGAATAGAGCAGGCTCGTGGAAAAGAAGTCAAAGCCTTCGAGTGACGCGACCGCGTGTGTGAGCGTCAAACGGCTTTCGTAACAGTATCGACAGCGGGAAAACGCGGCGTTGTCGGCGATGCCAAGCGAATGCACCACCGCAAGCCAGCCGGGTGTGTTGTACGCATCGTCTTGCCAGAGCATGGGAAGATCGAGCTTTGCGGCGACCTCTTGCATGGTGTCCCGCCGCCGCAGGTACTCTGTGACCGGGTGGATATTCGGATTGGCAAAATACCCCGTCACCTCAAAGCCTTCATCTCGAAGCACCTGCACCGGCATCAACGAACACGGCCCACAACAGACGTGCAACAAAACCCGTTTCATAGCTCTCCCCTTCTACTCCTTCCCCGTTCCTTGCTCCACCCCTGCCTCAAAGCCCAGCGTGCGTGAAAAAGCGTCTGGGGAGGGGGAAAAAGTCCCCCTTCCCCCGGAGGCCTTCTCGCCTACAGCGTCACTGCTGTAGCAGGAGAGACGCCGTTGATACGGATGTCGAGGCGGATGTTGCAGTCTTTTTCCAGTGCGACCAGGCGTTCGCGCTTGTGGTTGAGCAGATACAGCCCAAGTTCAGCGTCTACGGTGTACAGGCATTCAGTCTGCCCACTGCTTGCGGCGGTGCGCATGGCTCGGTGCAGATCGCGCAACGCCTGCACAGCCTGCCATTCCAGATTGCGACGCTGTCCTGTCCCCTTGCAATGCGGACACGGTTCCATACTGATAGAAATAGCGGACGACCCGGTACGTTGCCGGACAATCTGCAACAGCCCGAACGAACTCATCTTGCCGATGTCGTGTCGGGCGCGGTCGCCCTTCATGGCGTTGCGCAACGCCTTTTCCACTTCCCGACCGTGTTCTGGATCACGCATCTCAATGAAGTCAATGACAATCTGTCCGCCAATGTCCCGCAAGCGCAACTGCTGGGCAATGGCAACCGCCGCCTCCATGTTGGTACGGTGCGCCATCGACTCAAAATTGGTCTTGCCGCCGATCCTGCCGGAGTTGATGTCAATCGCCATGAGCGCTTCGGTCTGGTCAAACACCAGACGCCCACCAGACGGCATGGTCACTTCACGCGCCTGCACCTGCTCAATCTGCTTCTGCACGCCGAACTGTTCCCACAAGGTCTTGTGGTGATCCTCATACAAATGCACGAGATCCGCCTTGCGCGGGAACAACAGGCCTGCCATTTCGCGGATAGACTCTGCTGTCTCCGCATCGTCAACCCAGACTTCTGTGACATCATCTGAAAGGTAATCGCGGACACTGCGACTTGCCAGTCCCGGTTCCTGATAAATCAGCGACGGGGACGGCTCAGTGGTCGCACGTTTGCGGATGTCTTTCCAGACGCGCTTTAAGAAGCTCAAATCCTTCTGAAGGGTGGTCTTGCTGGTGCCAGCACTCACGGTACGGACAATCGCACCCAACCCTTCGCCGGGTTCAAGTCCCTTGATAAGTTCACGCAAGCGATTGCGTTCTTCGCCGTCTTCAACCTTGCGCGAAATGCCGATCTGCTCCTGCCCCGGTGTGAGCACAAGGAAACGCCCGGCAAGGGAAACCCACGTTGTCAAAAACGCGCCCTTGTTGCCGGTCGGTTCCTTGACCACCTGCACCAGCACTTCCTGCCCCGCTTTCAGAACCTTCTGCATGGGCGGGTATTTGCGCCCTTTCATCGGTTCGTGCGGCTGAAGATAATATTCTGGGTGGACTTCATCAATCTGAAGGAAGCCGTTTTTCACGTTGCCGTAATTCACGAACGCGGCCTGAAGATTGGCGTCAATGTTGTTGATAACACCCTTGTAGATGTTGCCGCGAATCTTGGCCTGATGGGTCATTTCCACATAATATTCACAGACCTTGTTCCCTTCCGCCAGCACAACTTCCACCTGATCGCCCGGAAGCACACTCACAAGCATCTTGCGCACTTCGCCCGGCGCAACCTTTTTGATCCGACCAGCTTTTGCGGCTGCATCGTCGTCAAGGTCGTCATCGTCATCGTCAAACGTAAACACGTCATCCTCATCGTCGATCTCGATGGGAGGCTTGGGGGTGTTTTTTTTGCGTCCCCTTCCCCGCGAACGCTTGTTTTGCGGTGCCTCTTCATCCGCGTCATACGCCTCAAAATCCGCATCGGCAGAGCTTTCTTCGTCACGCGGCACCACGCTCTGTTCAGCAGCGGGCAGCGCAATGGCCGCGTTCGCAGACGCCTCAGCGGCAAGGTTTGGCTTGGCTGGTCTGCGCCGTCTGGAACGGGATTTAGGCTTTTCCAGCGCATCGGGTGCAACAGCTTCAGAAGAAACCGTTCCCGGCAACAAAGAAGCCTCTTCCATGCCTTCAGACGGCTCCTGCACGGGCGCTACCGCCGATGGTGCGGGCGTAACCATGAGTTCGCCATCAGACACGCCTTCCACAGGCCGCTTGCGACCCCGACCACTGCGGCGCGAACGCCGACGCTTGATCGGTGCGGCCTCGCCTTCAGCCACGGGCTGTGCTTCACCAGAAGCCGTGAACGCAGGCGCGACAGGCGTAACAGGCGCAGACGCCGGACTGGAAACGCCAGCGCGTCTGGAATCCGCAACCGCAGGCTCAGAAACATCGCGGGCACTGTACGCGCTCCGTCCGCCATGCGAAATGATGACAGGACGAAATCCGGCGTAGGAAGTCGTTGCGGGAACAGCGGCGGGTGGCGCAGAAACAGGCAACACAGGCGTAGCAATGACAGGAGCCTGCACAGGATGTGCTGTCAGCGCAGGTTGGGTCTGTGCGGGTTGCGTCTGTGCGGGTTGCGTGGGTGCAGCAGGGGCGGACGTTCTGGGGGGAGGGGTGCTCCGTTCTGCGCTGATCGGTTCCGCGACTTTCGGCGGCGCAACAGCCGCTTTGACGGGTGCGCTCACCTGTGGCCTTGGGGCAACGTGCGCGGCTGGCGCAATCGGTGCAGCAGGGGTGGTTGGAAACGGTTCGATGAGTCGCCTGACGGCTTCGGCAAAGACACCAGCGGGAGTCGCTGTTGTGGGCGTAACGAGCGGGGTGACGGGGGTGACGGCAGGCGCCGCTTTGGTGCGAGAAGACGGGGTCTTGGGAGTCTTCGGAGACGCGGCTTTGGCGGCGGGCTTGTCGGCATGGACGGTATCTGTTGCGGCGTCCGTTTCTGTCTTTTTCGGACGTCCCCGCCCGCGCCGACGCGGGTAAGGGCTTTCTTCACCCTCTGCTTCCACCAGAACGCCAGCAGCAGCCAAGGGATCAGGCGCGGGTTTTGCTGGCTTTGGCGTCTTTGCAGGTCTGCCAACGGGTTTGCCTGTTTTGGCAGTGGGTTCTACGCTGTCCGCTGGACGAGAGCCTCTCGGTGCGTCACTGTTTGGAGCCGAAAGGTCGGCGTTGTCAGCCTTGTTCACCACGGGAGCAGTGCCCGCAAGCGGTTCGATACGATCTGAATCTGTCATATATTCCTCAAAAAGCAGTAAAATAGGTACAATATTGCCACTGGCGAGTCTGCCTGTGGACGCAAATGTCGCTTCCTGCCAGACGAAATCAAGGTGTTTGCTGTGAACAGAAGCGCGGTGACACAAGGCTACCGGCCTGTTCGAGCAAGCCCCATCTGAGCAGAGGAAGAGCTGCGACATCACTACACAAGGTGCCGATTGTCAGCTCATCCCGAAAATTCTGGTTGTCGAACAGCACGCTGTTCGTCTTCCTCTACACCGAAGCCTTGCGCTTGTGCGCCGCACCGGAAAAAAAATCACTCCACCGTATGCAGGCTCACGGACAAGGTGTCCTTGTCTCGTTGCAGCACCGCGTACCCGCCAGCCGCAAACGCGCCGGGGTTGACCAGCACGGTACGCCCAAGTTGATCCACGGCACGCGATTCATGGATATGACCGCACAGGCACACAGCAGGCTGGGCTTCAAGGATGAAGTCGCGCACAGCGGTAGACCCCACATGAGTACCGTCTCCAACCACATCACACAACGTATCACGAGGTGGATTGTGCGCCACAAGGACAACAAGGCGATACGCACGAGCCTTGCGCCACATCTCTTCCAGCCAGTCCGCAAGGCGTGATTCCGGGAATTCACTTGGCGTACCAAAGGGTGTGAACGTGGAACCGCCAAGTCCCATGATCGCCGTATCTGGCAAAAGCTCGCGCACCGTGAGGTGCGTGTTCCACCCCTGTTCGTCGAGCCAGTCCGTCACTTCAGCGCGATCCATGTTCCCGATCTGGGCAAAAAGAACGGTGTTGTACGCCAGAAGCGCTTCCAGCACCTTGCGGGCTTGCGCCACGCCTCCGGTAATCGTAATGTCGCCGGTGACAATGACACCAGCGGCTCCGGCAAGACCGGGGATTTTGTCAAGCCGCGCAACCTTGTCGTGCAGATCGCCGATGACGATCCAGTAAGGGGAGGCGGCATTTGAAACGGGGGGAGTGCTTGGCATGGAGGCGACTTCCTTGTACTGTTACAGAAGCAACCTATACCGGGTTTGGATTCCCCGCAAGTGTCTGTACCGCAGAATACCGATCTACGCCACTGTAACCTCTTTTCCCTGAGCTGACAAAGGTTTTCCCATGCCATCCCTCCCCCACTCCAAAAAGACCTACCGCGCTTCTTGCCCCAAAGTCGTGCTGCGCAAAGCCCTTCTTGCCCAGCGAAGTGCGCTTGCGCCCTCTGAAGCCGCCCGTCTTTCTGCTCTTATTGCGCAACGGCTGCTCCTTGAACGGTGTTGGCGCGAGGCACACCTTGTCGCGCTCTACGTTGCTGCACGCAACGAAGTTTCGACAGAAACACTGCTTGATGCGGCCTGGAACAGTGGCAAGCGCGTTCTGCTCCCCCGTTGTCTGCCCCCCGAACAGGGAAAAGGCCTTATGGAATTTGCCCTGTGTCGCGGGCGCAACGACCTTGTTTCTGGGGCGTATGGGCTGTCTGAACCCGGCCCACAGTGCCCTGTCTGGCCGCTGGCTGGCGAAGCGCGGTACCCGGATCTCATGCTGGTGCCCGCTGTGGGCGTCAGTCCTGTCGGGGCGCGGATTGGCTATGGCAAAGGGTATTACGACCGTCTGCTGGCGCGTCCCGGCTGGAAGGATGTCCCGCGCATCGGGCTGGTCTATCGGTTTCAGGTTGTCTCCTTTCCTGCTGACCCCAAAGACGTTCCCCTGCACGGCTATCTCACTGAAAAGGAACTGCAATGGCTCTGATCACCTCGCTCCCCTTTGTGTTTCCCGGTATCAACGGCGTGCGCTGTGCGTTCCAGACCCGTTCTGGAGGCGTGACCGCAGGCGCAACCACGCCCCCAACGCGCTCCACAGACGCCTTTGGCGGCAACATCGCCTTCAATGTCGGGGACGATCTTGCGTCTGTCTTTGCCAACCGCAAGGCGCTGGTACAGACTCTGCATCTGTCCGGGCTGGCGGAATGCAACCAGATTCACAGCGACACCATGGTGTTTGATCCCGCGCCCGTGTCCCTTGAGGCCACACCCACCCCCCCGATCTTTCCAGACGGTGACGGGCTTGCAACAACACGCCCCGGCCTTGGTCTGATGGTCAAAAGTGCGGACTGTCAGCCTGTGCTTATCGCGCACGAAAAAGGCCGCCACATCGCCGCGCTCCATGTGGGCTGGAAAGGAAACCGCATCGCTTTTCTCCAGTCCGGCATCGCTGCCTTTTGTGCGCATTACGACGTATCGCCTTCAGAATTGTATGCCGTCCGTGGCCCTAGCCTCGGCCCTGCGCACGCTGAGTTCGTCAAGTACGCCACCGAATGGGGCGACGACTTTGTCCGCTGGTACAACAGGCACACCCAGACCGTGAACCTCTGGGAGCTGACAAAAGCCCAGCTCCTTGCCGCAGGGCTTGAGCCAGAGCGCATCTTCAGCCTCGACCTCTGCACTGTTTCCTTGCCAGAGCTTTTCTTCTCCTTCCGCCGCGACGCCCGCTGCGGTCGTCAGGGGAGTCTGATATGGATTGAAGAATAAAAGCGCATCAAGGAGAAAATAAAGCTGACAGTGAATAAAATCACCCTGTTGCGGTGTCAGGAAAAGAAAGACAGGCAGACAGAGCGGCGGCACGGCAAAAGGAAGACTTGCGAATCAGGAAAAACAACTCTATAGTTCTTTTTTTTGTACCGCACGGGCGAGAGTGGCGGAATTGGTAGACGCACTGGATTTAGGATCCAGCGGTTATCCGTGCGGGTTCAACTCCCGCCTCTCGCACCATCGTCAATCGGCGCAATCGAACCGCTGTTCGTGCAAAATGATACACCTGACTGTCAGTCCATGCCGCACTGCTGCGGCCCCCAAGGAGGAGTTCCACATGGAATGTGTCGTAGAAGCCCTTACCACTACCCGAAAAAAAATCGCCATCACCCTGTCTGCGGAAGAGATAAACGCCGCCATTGCAAGCGCTGTGGCTGCATACCGCAAAGACCTCGCTCTTCCGGGCTTCCGCAAGGGCAAAGTTCCCGCCAACGTTGTGGAACGTCGTTTTGGTGAAGAAATTCGGGCACGCGCTACACAGGACAAGCTGCAAGCTGTTGCTGAAGAAGCGCTGAAGGACAACGAACTGACTCCCGTTTCCGGCATCGACATGGACAACAGCAATCCTTTTGTCAAAGACGAGAGCTTTTCGTGCGCGCTCTCCTTTGACGTGCTGCCCACCATTGCCTTTCCCGTGTATGAAGGACTCGCCGTGGAACAGGCCAAGGCCGAAGCCACTGAAGACGAAGTGACTGAAATCATAACCCGTCTGCGCGACAGCCTGGCTGAAACCGTGGATCTGACGGAAGACCGCCTGCCGCAAGACGGCGATGTCGTTGACGTGGACTACGCCGGCTTTGACGAAAGCGGCGCCCCTGTGGACGATGTGAAGGGCGAACATTTTTCGATCACACTAGGGCAGAAGCAGGCGCTCGATGATTTTGAAGCGCTCGTCAAGACCGCAAAAGCTGGCGAAGAAAAAGAAGGTCCCGTGGCCTTCCCCGCTGATTACGGTCACGCTCCCCTTGCAGGTAAAACCGTCACCTTCCGCATCAAGACCAACACCATCAAGGCGCGTCAATTGCCCGAAGTGAACGACGAGTTCGCCAAGAAAGTGGGGCATGAAGATATGGAAAAGCTCCACGCCGCCATCATCGAACACACCACCGCGAGCAAGTCGCAAGCTGCCCGCGCTGAAGCCATGAAGAAACTTGTTGACGGGCTGCTCGCACAAGTCACCTATGATATTCCCGAAGGGATGCTTGAAGCGCGCATCGGACGCATTCTCAACGAACGCGCCATGCGTCTACAGCGCATGGGGAAATCCCTTGACGACCTCGGCAAGCCCAAAGACGAGCTGACCGAAGAAGCCAAGGTGGAAGCCCTTGAAACCCTGCGTCCGCAAATCTTCCTGATGGCGCTTGCCCACAAGGAAAAGCTCACCGTGGTGGATCAGGAAGTGGAAATGGCGATCTATTCAATGGCGATGCGCGCCCAGCAGGACTATAAGCAGGTGCGTGAAGCCTATCACCGCAGCGGCCTGATCCATGAACTGCGCGACCGTATCCTTGCTGACAAGGCCACGGAATTTATCTACAGCCGCGCTGTCATCACCGAAACCGCAGCCGCTACGGCGTAAAAGAACAAAAGGGGAAGGAACCTTTCTTCAGAAAAAGCTCCTTTCCCCTTCCCCCAGCCGCAGGAGGCCTTCCCCTCATGCGGCTGGTACTTTTTTTCCCCCTCCTCTCGCCATTCGTGCGATCTATGCTTATCCTTGGTTCATCACAGGTCGATCGTGATAAGGCCTTGCCTTTTCGGTCACCATCAACGGAGAAATCATGCAAGAAATCGTCAATATGACTGTTCCTATTGTGGTCGAAAGCACAGGGCGTTCTGAACGCGCCTATGACATTTATTCGCGCCTGCTCAAGGATCGTATTGTTCTGCTCGGAACAGAAGTCAACGATCAGGTGGCCTCGCTCATCTGCGCACAACTCTTGTTTCTGGAATCGCAGGACACGGATAAAGAGATTTATCTGTACATCAACAGCCCCGGCGGCTCTGTTACCGCTGGCATGGCGATTTATGACACCATGCAATACATAACCCCCCCCGTCGCCACCGTGTGCATGGGGCGCGCCGCAAGCATGGGTGCCCTGCTTTTATGCGCTGGCAAGGAAGGAATGCGCTACGCGCTGCCCAACAGCCAGATGATGATCCATCAACCCCTCGGCGGCTTTCAGGGACAGGCAACGGACATTGACATCCACGCCCGCGAAATGAAACGCACGCGCGAACGCCTCAATACAATCATGGCCAAGCACACGGGACAGCCCCTTGAAAAAATCACACTTGACACCGAACGCGATAATTTCATGACCGCTGAAGAAGCCAAGGCCTATGGCCTTGTTGACAGAGTGCTGACCTCCCGCAAGGATCTCCTTGCTGAAACGCCAGGCGCGTAAACAGTGGAGCCGCCGCCAGACAGGTGGCTGGCTCTTCATCAGGAACCCATCATGGTCAAAGAGAAAACCCCCCCACTGCGCTGTGCTTTTTGTGGCAAAAGTGATCGGGAAGTGAAACAGCTTATTTCCGGCAACAACGGCGCACATATCTGTGAAGACTGCATTGAGCGGTGCAACGACATTCTGGCGAATCAATCCCTTGAAACAGCTCGTAACGACGATCGCCTGCTCACGCCGCAAGAAATCAAGGGAAAACTCGATGAATACGTCATCGGTCAAGATGAAGCCAAGAAAATCCTTGCTGTAGCGGTACACAACCACTACAAACGGGTTTTCTATGCCGATGCGCTCAAGGGTGACAATGAGGTGGAGCTTGAAAAAAGCAACATTCTCCTTGTAGGCCCCTCTGGAAGCGGAAAAACCTTGCTGGCAAAGACACTGGCGCGTGTCTTGCGGGTGCCTTTTGCCATTGCTGACGCCACAACGCTGACTGAAGCTGGCTATGTGGGCGAAGACGTGGAAAACATCCTCGTTCAGCTCTTGCAAAACGCGGATTATGATCTTGAAGCCGCCAGCAAGGGTATTATTTATATCGACGAAATAGACAAGATTTCGCGCAAGGGCGACGGCCCGTCCGTGACCCGCGATGTCTCCGGTGAAGGCGTGCAGCAAGCGCTCCTGAAAATCATCGAAGGTACAGAAGCCAACATCCCGCCCAAGGGTGGTCGCAAGCACCCCCAGCAGGAATTCATCCGCATGAACACCTCAAACATCCTCTTCATCGTGGGTGGGGCGTTCATTGGGCTGGACAAGATTGTGGAACAGCGGATGCGGGGCGGTTCCATGGGCTTTGGTGCCAAGGTTGCCACCAAGAAAGACCTTTCGCTCGGTGAACTGCTGGAGCAGGTACACCCGAACGATCTGGTGCAGTTTGGACTCATCCCGGAATTTGTGGGACGTATCCCTGTGGTCACGCATGTGGAAGACCTTGCAGAAGAAGACCTTGTGCGCATCCTGACCGAACCCAAAAACGCGCTGACCAAACAGTATCAGAAGCTCTTTGAACTGGATAACGTCACCTTGCGCTTCACCTCTGACGCCCTCAAGACCATCGCCCATCGGGCTATTGAGCGCAAAACCGGCGCCCGTGGCTTGCGAAATGTCATGGAATCGGTCATGCTTGAGATCATGTATCAACTTCCGTCCATGACGGGTGTGAAAGAATGCGTCATCAACGACGCGGTGATTGAAAAGAAGTCCCCTCCTCTCTACATCTACGCCACCGACGCACAGATAGCCTCATAAGAGAGGGGTTCGGCAGGGGGGAAGGAACCTTTCTGAAGAAAGACCTTCCCCCCTTCCTCCAAGCACTTCTGCCCGCGAACAACAGGCGGTCGCGGAGGAAGCGGGTACAGCGCAACACGATTCCGGGACGACGTGCTGCAGACATTTTTGAGAGAATCCAGAAGGACTCTCCCCCTCTGGTCGCAAAGGCCTTTCCAAGGAGCATTCCATGGGCGTACTGACTGATGCTATACAAGACGATACGGGGACAAACGCTCTTGAGCTTCCGCTGATGCCGTTGCGAGAAGTCGTCATGTCGCCGCATTCGATCATGCCGTTGTTTGTGGGTCGTGAGACCTCCATCAAAGCCATCGAAGGCGCGGTGAATCTCTACGGGAAAAAAATCTGTCTGGTAGCACAACGCGAATCCGAACTGGAAAAGCCCACCCCCGGCGATCTGTACTCTATGGGTGTGGTCAGCCGCGTCCTGCAATTTCTCCGTCTGCCAGAAGGCACCATCAAGGTGCTGTTTGAAGGCCTGTACCGAGTCTATTGGGAACCTGTCGCGCCAGCCTATGAGCAATCCCCCTTTGGCATCGGTGACTTCCCGCGAGTGCTGACCACACAGATACAGCCCATGACGCTTGCCCTGCCGCAAAGCGAAGCGCTTGTGCGCGCCACACACGAAGCTCTTGAAGACTACGCCCGCGCCAACAAAAAAATCACGGCAGAATCGCTTGCCGCTATTTCTGGCCTGCGTGATCCGGGGCGTCTGGCAGACACCATCATGCCGCACATCAAGATCGCCTATCAGGAAAAGCAAGCGGTACTGGAACTGCTCAACCCGCTCGAACGACTTGAAAAAATTTACGAACTGCTGAGTAGCGAGATCGCTGTGGTGTCTATGGAGCGGCGCATCAAAACCCGCGTCAAGACCCAAATGGAGCGCAATCAGCGCGAATATTATCTTTCTGAACAGATCAAGGCCATCAATAAAGAAATGGGGCGCGACGATGACCCGCAAGCGGAACTCATCGAACTTGAAAAGCAGCTTCTCGCCAAAAACATGCCGGACGAGGCACGGGAGAAGGCAACCAGAGAGCTGAAAAAGCTCAAACAGATGGTGCCCTCCTCGGCTGAATATTCGGTTGTCCGCAACTATCTGGACTGGATTCTGGATCTGCCGTGGAATGAGGTCAAAAAAACCGACATCGACATCCCAGCGGCACGCGCCATTCTTGAAGCCGATCATTTTGGACTGGAAAAGCCCAAACAGCGCATCCTTGAATACCTCGCTGTCCAGAAACTCACAGGCGCGCTCAAAGGGCCGATCCTGTGCCTTGTCGGGCCTCCCGGCGTGGGCAAAACCTCGCTGGCGCGCTCTGTTGCCACCGCAACAGGCCGGGACTATGTGCGCCTTTCGCTTGGTGGGGTGCGTGATGAAGCCGAAATCCGGGGACACCGCCGCACCTACATCGGTGCCATGCCCGGCAAGATCATCATGGCCTTAAAGCGCACAAAATCCAACAACCCGCTGTTTTGTCTCGATGAAATAGACAAGATGAGCGCGGATTTTCGCGGTGACCCGGCCTCTGCCCTGCTTGAAGTGCTCGACCCCGAACAAAACTGCTCCTTCAGCGATCACTATCTGGATCTGGACTATGATCTGTCGCAGATTTTTTTCATCACCACCGCAAACTCGCTGCAAAACATTCCAGATCCTCTTCAGGATCGCATGGAAATCATCGAACTTTCAAGCTACCTTGAGGTCGAGAAAAAGCACATTGCCCGCGATTTTCTCTTGCCACGGCAGATAGAGAAACACGGCTTAAAGCCCGGACATCTGCGCTTGTCGGACAACGCGCTCTCGGAGGTCATCCGTTCCTACACCCGTGAAGCCGGGGTGCGGAATCTTGAACGCGAACTTGCCGCGCTGTGCCGCAAGACCGCCATTCGACTGGTAGAAAACGACGACATGGACAAGACCGTTTCCATCACACGGCAAAATCTTGAAGCCCTGCTAGGGGTCAAGAAATACCGGATCGGCGAAACCGAGAAGACACCGAAAATCGGTGTGGTCAACGGTCTGGCCTACACCGGCGTGGGCGGGGTCTTGCTCAATGTGGAAACCGCGATCATGCCCGGCAAGGGGCTTGTTTCAACAACAGGCAAGATCGGCGAAGTCATGACAGAATCCGCCAAGGCTGCTCTGTCGTATGTGCGTTCGCGTTCCAACGCCTTTGGCCTGAAGCCGGATTTCCACAACGAAATAGACATCCACATCCACTTTCCTGAAGGCGCAACGCCCAAGGATGGGCCATCCGCCGGGATCGCTATCACAACGGGGATTGTGTCTGCGCTGCTTGGAGTTGCTGTGCGACACGATGTAGCGATGACAGGTGAAGTCACGTTGCGCGGGCGTGTGTTGCCCATCGGTGGCTTACGGGAAAAACTGCTTGCCGCCAGTCGTGCCGAAATGAAGACCGTCATCATTCCCCGCGACAACCTCAAAGATCTCAAGGAAGTGCCGGACGAGATTCTCAAGACGCTGCACATCGAATTTGTGGAGCATGTGGACGAAGTGTTGCCCCTCGCCCTCATGGTGGACGCAGCGCACATTTTCAGCGACGAACACGACTGCCCCAACCTTGTCGCCTCCCTCCGCCGCCATCCCGAACCTGAAGTGACCACGGCGCAGTGAGCGTCAAGGGTGTGTCATGGCACGGATATTGATTGTTGATGACGAAGAGCCTATCCGCTTTTCCCTGCGCGGGATACTCGAAGACGAAGGCTACGACATTCTGGAAGCGGCAACAGCCGAAGAAGGTCTGGCGCTTGCCGACACGGACACGCCGGATCTGGTCTTTCTGGACATCTGGCTTCCGGGTATGGACGGTCTGACCGCGCAAGCGCTCATGCGCACAGAGCACCCCAATCTCCCTGTAGTCATGATTTCCGGGCACGGCACCATTGAAACCGCTGTCACGGCGATTCAACAGGGCGCGTATGACTTCATCGAAAAACCGCTCTCGCTCGAAAAAGTTGTGATCGTTGCGGCGCGGGCGCTTGAAACAGGCACCTTGCGGCGTGAGAATCAGGTGCTGCGTACCGCCTTGCCCGCGCAAGACGAACTGATAGGCCAGTCGCCCCCCATGCTGGCCTTTCGGGAACTGCTCACGCGGGTTGCCTCTGCCGATGTCTGGGTGCTGCTGACAGGTGAAAACGGCACGGGCAAGGAACTGGCTGCACGAGCGCTCCACGCCGGCAGTAAACGCGCCAGCGCCCCCATGGTCGCTGTCAATTGCGCTGCTATCCCTGAAGAACTCATCGAAAGCGAACTCTTCGGGCACGAAAAAGGTGCTTTCACCAGCGCAGAACAAGCCCGTCCGGGACGGTTTGAAATGGCGAACAAGGGCACGCTGTTTCTGGACGAAATAGGGGATATGAGCCTGAAGACGCAAGCCAAAATCTTGCGCATCCTTCAGGAACAATCGTTTGAGCGCGTGGGCGGCAGTCGCACCATCAAGGTGGATGTCCGCGTCATCGCCGCGACCAACAAAAATCTGGAAGAAGGCATTGTCGCCGGAACCTTCCGGGAAGACCTCTATTACCGGTTGCGGGTTGTCCCCCTGCACCTGCCCCCCCTGCGCGAACGCGGGAACGACATTCTCCTCCTGCTTGCCTCGTTCACAGAAACCTTGTGCCGTCTGCACGGCTGCAAGCCTCCCCTCTACGCGACAGAAACCTTGCAGCAGCTTACCCGCTATCTCTGGCCCGGAAACGTGCGCGAACTGCGCAATTTTGCGGAACGCATGGTCATTTTGTATGGAGGTCGGGCTGTAGCGCCGTTGGATCTGCCTGCGGAAATGAGCACCCGGTCTTGCGAAAGCCGTGCTGTCCGAGGCGCAACAGCCAGAGCAGAAGCCGACGCCGCTGACCCTGATGCGGAAGGCGCGGAAGGCGTGGAAGACGACCGGGATGCGCTGTTTGCAGAAGCCGACCTGCTCGCCCCGGATCTGGATTTCAAAAAAGCCAGAGCGGTGTTTGAAGCCCGCTATCTCGCCGCCAAATTGCACGAATGCGGCGGGAACATCACACGGCTTGCCGAGACCATCGGCCTTGAGCGCAGTTATCTGCACCGAAAACTCAAAAACTACAATATCCAGTCTGTTGAATGACTGGTGGAGTCGTTTCCATGCTCTCTACGTTTTGCGCTGGTGTCAGACACGCCCTGTCATGGCGAATATTCACGCTCGTCTGCTGTTTCGTTGTGCTGACAGGGCTTGTGCCTGCGAGTGCCCTTGCAGCGCCGACGTTTTCGGATATGGTCGGCGCCATGATTATGGTGGGCTTTCGCGGTACCGAACCGACCCCGGAACTCCTTGAGCTGGTGCGTTCTGGTCGGATCGGCGGCGTGATTCTGTTTGATCGGGATGTCTCAAAACCCGGCACCACCCGCAACATCGTCAACAAAAAACAGGTAGCCCGCCTGACCAAGGCGCTGCAAAGCGCTGCGCCGCGTGTCCTGCTCATTGCCGTGGATCAAGAAGGTGGCAAAGTACGGCGTCTGAAGCCTGAACACGGGTTTACGGATCTCCCTTCCGCGTGGGAAATGGGACAAGAAGCGCCGGAAAAAACCCGGCAACGTGCGTTCACAATGGGACAGGAACTGGCGGCAGTGGGTATCAACATGGTGCTTGCGCCGTGCGTTGACGTGAACATCAACCCGGACAGCCCGGCTATCGGCAGATTTGAACGCAGTTTCAGCGCTGATCCTGAACAGGTGATCGCGCACGCACAGGCGTTTTCAGACGGGCTTCGTGCGGCGGGCATCATTCCCGTGCTCAAGCATTTTCCGGGGCATGGCAGTGCCCAGACCGATTCGCACATGAAACTTGCCGATATTTCAAACACATGGCGTAAAGACAAGGAGCTGGCGCCGTACAAGACGCTGTTTGAACGCGGCTTTTCTGGGGCGGTGCTGGTCGGGCATCTGTTTCAGGTGCAACTCGACCCCCGGTATCCTGCGTCCCTGTCCAAACCTGTGCTTACGGATCTATTGCGCGGCGAACTCGGCTGGCAGGGCGTTGTCCTGAGTGACGATCTGGAAATGGAGGGCGTTGGTACTTCGCCTGAAGACGCCATCACCCGCGCTGTGATCGCTGGCATGGACATTCTTATCTTCGGCAATAATATCAACTATATAGAACCCAAGAAGCGCGTCGATACCATCCACCATAGCCTCGAATCCATCCGCTCCCGTGGCCTTATTGACAACGCCCGCCTCATGGAGTCGTGGAACCGGATTGAAACGATGAAGAGGAAAAATCAACATTGAGTGCAGGATACAGGGCGATTTAGGGCAAAGGACGCTCCCCCTTCCTGTGTGTTCTAGAAATAACGCTTGCACTTGTCTGCAAAAATGGGTACGTTTTGAAATTCACGCGACACATATCGAGGTGGTGCCTGTCTCAAACTTCTTTTTTAGCACAGTTATCACCAGTCGGCAACAGCCCCCCAGCGCTTCTGGGTGGGTCATATGTTGCCGACCTTGTTGCGTTTTTCATACATGATTGACCGAGAGCGCGCAACCCGGCCACGCTCCGGCTTCCTGCCGACCAACCTTCTCAGAGGTGAAATGATGGGTCAGCTTACGAAACAGTTTGGCAAGATCAAGGTTGAGGTGGCTGTACCGCACCTGCTCAACCTTCAAGTGGACTCCTACCAGAAATTCATGCAGGAAGGGCGTACAGAACTCCTTCCCGACGAAGGGCTGGAAGGGGTCTTCCGTTCCGTCTTCCCTATTGAAGACTTCAACCGCACGGCCAGCCTTGAGTTCGTCAGCTATGAAATCGGCGAACCCAAGTACGATCAGGCGGAGTGCATTTCCAAAGGCCTTACCTACGAATCTCCAGTGCGCATCAAGGTGCGTCTGGTTGTCTACGATGTGGACGACGAGACCGAAAACCGCACTGTCCGCGACATCAAGGAACAGGATATTTATTTTGGTACCCTGCCCCTGATGACCGAAAAAGGCACCTTCATCATCAACGGCACCGAACGTGTCATTGTCAACCAGTTGCAGCGTTCGCCCGGCATCATTTTTGAACACGACAGCGGCAAGACGCACACCAGCCGCAAGGTGCTCTACTCTTGTCGCGTCATCCCCATGCGCGGCTCGTGGCTCGATTTTGATTTCGACCACAAGGACATCTTGTATGTCCGCATCGACCGCCGCCGCAAGATGCCCGCGACCATCCTTCTCAAAGCTATGGGCATGGGCAAGACGGAGATTCTTGATTTCTTTTACAAGAAAGAACTCTTTACCCTTGAGCCTGACAACCGTGTAGCCTGGCAGTTTGACCCGTTGCTGTACCGCAAGGAACCCGCCTTTGCCGATATTCTCGACAAGGAAGGGGAAGTGATTGTCAAGGCCGGAAAGCCCGTCACCAAGCGCGCCTGGCGCCAGATGGAAGCGGCTGGTCTTGAATCCATTGAAGTTGCGCCAGAAACGCCGCTCGGTCTGTTCCTCTCTGAAGACATCGTGGACAACGCCACCGGCGAAATCCTTGCTGAAGCTGCCGACGAAATCACGCCCGGACTGCTTGAGGCCTGCCGCGAAGCGGGTATCTCGCGTCTGCCTGTGCTGCACACCAAGGGCACTGAGGCGTCTTCCTCCATCCGTGATACGCTTGTGCAGGACAAGACCCCCACGATGGAAAAGGCGCAAGAAGAAATATACCGCCGTTTGCGCCCCAGCTCACCGCCGACCCCAGAGATAGCCGCCTCGTTCTTTGACAACCTGTTCCGCAACAGCGACTACTATGACCTCTCGCCAGTCGGACGCTACAAGCTCAATCAGCGCTTAAACCGCACCACGCATCAGGATCTGCGCACCCTGTCTGACGACGACATTCTGGAAGCCATCCGGGTGCTTGTCCAGCTTAAAGACAGCCACGGCCCAGCAGACGACATCGACCATCTCGGCAACCGCCGGGTACGTCTGGTCGGCGAACTGGTGGAAAACCAGTACCGCATTGGCCTTGTGCGCATGGAGCGCGCCATCAAAGAACGCATGAGCATTCAAGAAGTGGCTACGCTCATGCCCCACGATCTCATCAACCCGAAACCTGTGGCGGCAGTGCTCAAGGAATTCTTCGGCACGTCCCAGCTTTCGCAGTTCATGGATCAGACCAACTCCTTGTCGGAAGTCACGCACAAGCGCCGTCTGTCCGCACTAGGCCCCGGTGGCCTGACACGCGAACGCGCCGGCTTTGAAGTCCGCGACGTCCACGTTTCGCACTACGGTCGTATCTGTCCTATTGAAACCCCGGAAGGCCCGAACATCGGCCTGATCGTTTCCCTGACCACCTATGCGAAGGTCAACGATTACGGCTTCATCGAAACGCCGTACCGCGTGGTCAAGGACGGCTACCTGACAGATGAATTTGTGCATCTTGATGCCTCTTGCGAATCCGGGCATGTCATCGCACAGGCCAACGCTGGCGTTGACGAAAACATGCGCCTGATTGATGATTTCGTGACCACACGGGCACGGGGCGACGTGCTCATGTCCGCACGGGAAGAAGTCACGCTCATGGACATCTCGCCCAGTCAGATGGTGTCCATTTCCGCCGCGCTCATTCCCTTCCTTGAGCACGACGACGCCAACCGGGCGCTCATGGGTTCCAACATGCAACGTCAGGCCGTGCCGCTCCTGCGTTCCGAACGTCCCCTTGTGGGCACGGGTATGGAAGTGGACGTGGCGCGTGACTCCGGCGCTTGTATCCTTGCAGAAGGCAATGGCGTGGTACACTACGCTGACGCCAAGCGCATCATCGTTGCCTATGACGATCCCGCGCTCTACCCCGCTATGGGGGGTGTCCGCGCCTACGATCTGCTGAAATTCCACAAATCAAACCAGAATTCTTGTTTCGGACAGGTTCCCTCCTGCATTCCGGGACAGATTGTCAAAAAAGGACAGGTTCTTGCAGACGGCCCCGCCATCCATGATGGGGGACTTGCGCTCGGCAAGAACATGATGATCGCCTTCATGCCGTGGTGTGGGTACAACTTTGAAGACTCCGTGCTCATTTCCGAGCGTGTGGTCAAAGAAGACATCTACACCTCGATGCACATTGAAGAATTCGAGGTCGTGGCCAGAGATACCAAGCTGGGGCCTGAAGAAATCACCCGTGATATTCCAAACGTGGGCGAAGAAATGCTGCGCAACCTCGACGACAGCGGGATCATCCGCATCGGCGCGGCTGTGAAGCAAGACGACATCCTTGTGGGCAAAATCACGCCCAAGGGTGAAACCCAGCTCACGCCGGAAGAAAAGCTCCTCCGGGCGATCTTTGGCGACAAGGCACGCGACGTGAAAAACACCTCCCTCAAGGTCCCGCCGGGAATCGAGGGAACCATCATTGATGTCAAGGTGTTCAACCGGCGTTCTGGTGAAAAGGACGATCGTACCCGCCTCATTGAGGACTACGAAACAGGGCGCCTTGACAATAAGGAACAAGATCACGTCCGCGCCATCACCAGTCGGATGCGGGCTAAACTGCTCGTTGAAGTCGAAGGCAAGCAACTTGCCGTCACGGTGCTCGGCAAACGGAAAGGTGAAATTCTGGCTGAAGCTGGCGCCGTGATGACGGCACAGATTCTGGAAGAACTGCCGCTCAAGAAACTGGAAGACGTCTTCAGCAGCAAGGAAACCAACGAGACGGTCGCAGAGCTTCTCAGCCAGTACGACCACCAGCTCGAATATATCAAGGTTATCTACGACGCCAAGCGCGAAAAGGTGACTGAAGGGGACGATCTGCCCCCCGGCGTCATCAAGATGGTCAAGGTACACATCGCCGTCAAGCGTAAGCTGTCGGTGGGTGACAAAATGGCGGGACGCCACGGCAACAAGGGTGTTGTCTCCTGTATCCTGCCAGAAGAAGACATGCCGTTCTTTGCAAACGGTCGTCCGGTGGACATCGTGCTCAACCCGCTAGGGGTGCCTTCGCGTATGAACATCGGTCAGATCATGGAAGTTCACCTTGGGTGGGCAGCCAAGGAACTGGGACGTCAGCTTGCTGAAATGGTGGACAGTGGCTCCATGCTTGACGGCGTGCGGGCAGAAGTGAAGGACATCTTCGGTTCGCCAGAAATCGCGGCAGAAGTTGACCAGATGGACGACGAAAACTTCCGTGCCTCCGTGCTGAAACTTCGGGATGGGATCATCACCTACACCCCCGTGTTCGACGGCGCAGAAGAATCGGAAATCTGGAACTGGCTGTCTCGCGCCGGACTCCCGGACGACGGCAAGTCGGTGCTTTACGACGGACGCACCGGGGATGCCTTCAAGAACAGAGTGACCACAGGGGTCATGTACTTCTTGAAGTTGCACCACCTGGTTGATGAAAAGATCCACGCCCGTTCCACTGGCCCCTACTCCCTCGTGACCCAGCAACCGCTGGGCGGCAAGGCGCAGTTTGGTGGTCAGCGACTCGGAGAAATGGAAGTCTGGGCGCTTGAAGCCTATGGCGCGTCCTACCTGCTTCAGGAATTCCTCACCGTCAAGTCCGACGACGTGACCGGGCGCGTGAAGATGTATGAAAAGATCGTCAAGGGCGACAACTTCCTTGAAGCTGGTCTGCCAGAATCCTTCAACGTGCTGGTCAAGGAACTCATGTCCCTTGGACTCAACGTCACCCTGCATCAGGAAGAAGGCAAAAAACGCACCAAGCGTGCGGGCTTCATGGAAGAAGACGACCAACAGCAATACCGCGACCGCGACAGCGAGCGGGAATAAAAAGCAGCATCGGGAGAGGGGGATCTTTTTGAAAAAAGGTTCCCCCCTCCGGTTCCCCTCACCTTCCATGCCTGTTAGGTGTGGGTGGAGGGGGATGTTCCTTTCCTGAATGATTGATTTTAGACGTGCAACGTACACTAAAAAAGGTCTCGACGCCCCTGCGAAAGGGGGGTTCGGAGGGCATCCCCCCGAACAGAGATTTTGAGGGACAGGCCACTACAGCCCCCCTTACGCCATCGAAGGCCTTTTCTCCCCTCAAGCTCTTCAAGGGAGTATACATATATGAGTCTTGACGATCTGTTTTCGGTTCGCAGTACGGCTACAGCCAACGCGACCCAGATACGCAATCTGAAAGCTATCCAGATTTCCATTGCCTCGCCGGAAAACATCCGCGAGTGGTCTTACGGCGAAGTCAAGAAGCCAGAGACCATCAACTACCGTACCTTCAAGCCGGAACGCGACGGTCTGTTCTGCGCCAAAATTTTTGGCCCGGTCAAGGACTACGAATGTAACTGCGGCAAATACAAGCGCATGAAGCACCGTGGCATTGTCTGCGAAAAGTGCGGCGTTGAAGTCATTGCCTCCAAAGTCCGCCGCGAACGCATGGGGCACATCGAACTTGCCGCTCCTGTCGCGCACATCTGGTTTCTGAAAACCCTGCCCTCCAAGATCGGCACCCTGCTTGACATGACCATGGCGGATCTTGAAAAGGTGCTCTATTTCGAC
>JAVVPW010000004.1:256-25936 GCA_036655575.1 Bilophila sp. | reverse complement strand
AGACAGAAGTCTTGCTTTTTCGATTCGCGGCAGTGATTTTTTTGCGGTACTGCTTTTTGCTGGTGCGCACCTGCTTGTCACGCGATTTCAAATTGCTGGAGGCTTGCAGGCGGCGTGAAGTGTGTTTGCGTGAAACCCGACTTTTTTCCTTTGACGCCACCGAGGTTTGCTGCGTGTGGGCGCTTGCGTAATGGCGATTTGAACGCAGTACCGAAGCCACTGTCACGCCACGAGCACGGGACTCAAAACCAGCTTCCACGAGCTTGTGGATTTCCGAGCTGCGAACACTGCTGTTTTGCGCGCCAAGCACCACCGCGATGAGCCGTGTATTCCCCCGGCGTACTGTGGAAATGATGTTGTAGCCGGAAGCCACAATCCAGCCTGTTTTGAGGCCGTCCGCACCGGGACAACTCCCAAGCAGGGGGTTTTTGTTGGTCGTGACCTGTCCGTTGTGCTTGAGCGACTGCATCCTGTGATAGCGCAACGCACGCGGATGGGTCTTCAGGTATTGGTAACTGAGACGCCCCATGTCGCGTGCGGTGGTGAACTGGCCTTTTGCTGGCAAGCCATTGGGATTTTTAAAGGTGCTGTTGGTCATGCCGAGTTGTGCGGCTTTGGCATTCATGTGCTGCACAAATTTTTTGGACGAACCGCCCACAAATTCAGCTACCGCCATGGAGGCGTCGTTGCCAGAGGAAACCGCCATGCCCATCAGCAGACGGTCAAGGGTGAGGCGCTCACCCTTGCGGATGAACATTTTGGAACCACTCTGATTCGCCGCGTTGCGACTGACGCGCACCCAGTCGGTCAGCCCGGCTCGACCCGCTCGGATATGGTCAAGGGCTACCATCATGGACAGCACCTTGGTCAGCGAAGCCGGCGGAATCTGGACGTCCGGGTTTTGGGCGTACAGCACCTTGCCGGAACGAGCGTCAAGCAAAATAGCGGAACGAACGTCAAGGCGTCCGGCGCTTGCCGGTGTCGCGCACAGGCAAGACAGCAACAACACCCCAACCAGAAGCAGGATTCCCCGCAGGCGAAAAACAGAAGAACGGTCATCTATGGGCATGGCAAACTCACCAGAAAGGACGTTGTCAACAAGACGCTCTAGAAAAAGTCTAGCCGTGTCCAGAGCAAAAATCGACTTTATGCCAGCAAAAGCCCAAAGACAAGAAAAAAACAGTGCCCTTTTAGATTGCTGTGCGTTGCCCAAAGTGTGCTTGGTAATACATTGATATAACAACTCAAAAAAATAAGCTGTTCGCAAAGTCGGCAAACTATTTTGCGAAGTGTAAAAAAAATATGCCGTCCGCTACTGGACGAGCACGAGCTATGCTTTATTTTCAAATCAAACTTGACATCACGACCTCTCTGCAGGGTGTGAGTCCGCGAGGAGGATTTTAGTTATGGGTAAGATCATTGGGATTGACCTTGGCACGACAAACAGTTGTGTCTACGTCATGGAAGGGAAGGATCCAAAATGTATCACCAACCCCAATGGCGGGCGTACAACGCCGTCTGTGGTTGCTTTTACAGATAAGGAACGTCTGGTTGGAGACGCCGCGAAACGGCAGGCTGTAACCAACTCGAATCGTACTGTTTTTGCCGTAAAGCGTCTGATGGGACGCCGTGCGGACACCCCTGAAGTCAGCCACTGGATGGAACACGCGCCCTACAAGATTGTGGGCGCTTCCAACGGTGACGCGATGGTGGAAATAGACGGACGCGAGTACAGCCCGCAGGAAGTTTCTGCGATGATTCTCGGCAAGCTCAAAGCAGATGCCGAAGCGTATCTTGGCGAAAACGTCACCGAAGCTGTCATCACGGTTCCGGCGTATTTCAACGACGCCCAGCGTCAGGCCACCAAGGACGCGGGACGGATCGCCGGACTTGACGTCAAACGTATCATCAACGAACCCACGGCAGCCTCGCTGGCCTATGGGTTTGACAAGAAAGCGAACGAAAAGATTGTTGTCTTTGACCTTGGCGGCGGCACGTTCGACGTGTCTATCCTTGAAGTCGGCGACAATGTTGTTGAAGTGCGTGCCACCAACGGGGATACCTTCCTTGGTGGTGAAGATTTCGACCAGCGGATTATCAACTATCTGGTTGAAGAGTTCAAGAAGGAGCAGGGGATTGATCTGTCGAAAGACAGCATGGCTCTGCAACGTCTGAAAGACGCGGCTGAAGCGGCGAAGAAAGACCTTTCAACGTCGATGGAGTCGGAGATCAACCTGCCGTTCATCACGGCTGACCAGAACGGCCCCAAGCACATGCTCATGAAGCTGTCCCGCGCCAAACTGGAACAGTTGGTCAGCGATCTGGTGGAAAGAACCATGGTGCCGTGCAAGAAGGCACTGGCAGACGCCAACCTGAAGCCGTCTGACATTGACGAAGTGCTGCTTGTCGGTGGCATGACCCGTATGCCGCTGGTGCAAAAGATGGTGGCGGATTTCTTTGGCAAGGAACCCAACCGTTCGGTCAACCCGGACGAAGTGGTCGCCATGGGTGCGGCGATTCAGGGTGGTATCCTTGCTGGGGATGTGAAGGATGTGCTCCTGCTGGACGTGACGCCGCTTTCACTCGGCATCGAAACCATGGGTGGCGTGTTCACAAAGCTCATTGACCGCAACACCACCATCCCGACGCGCAAGAGTCAGACCTTTACCACGGCGGCGGACAATCAGCCTTCCGTGTCGATCCATGTGCTGCAAGGCGAACGTCCGATGGCTGGCGACAACATGACGCTGGCGCGCTTTGATCTGACAGGCATTCCGCCGGCACCGCGTGGCGTACCGCAAATCGAAGTGGCGTTCAACATCGACGCCAACGGGATTGTGAACGTCTCTGCCAAGGATCTTGGCACCGGGAAGGAACAGTCCATTCAGATCACCGCGTCTTCCGGTCTGTCGGATGCGGACATCGAAAAGCTGGTTCATGAAGCCGAGTCCCATGCGTCTGACGACAAGAAAAAGCAGGAACTGATTGAGGCTCGTAACCATGCCGACGGCCTGATCTACGGCACGGAAAAATCCATCAAGGATTTGGGCGACAAGCTGGAAGCCGCGCTCAAGAGCGACATTGAAACCAAAATCGCCGCACTGCGCAAGGTGATGGAAAGCGAAGACGCCGAAGCCATCAAGAAATCCACCGAAGAGCTGGCACAAGCGTCCCACAAGCTCGCTGAACAGTTGTACTCGCAAGCGCAAGCCGGTACCGACCAACAGCCTGCCGGCCCCGCAGCAGGCGCCTCTGGCCCCGCAGCAGGTGCCACCAAGGGCGGCGACGACGTTGTCGATGCGGATTTCACGGAAGTAAAGTAAGGTACAGGAAGCCAGGCTCAGGATGATTCCTGGAGCCTGAAGCCTGAAGAAGGGTTCCAGACGCTTTTCCTAGTGAAAACCCTCTGGAACCCTTCTTCTATTGAAAGGACTCTGCGAGAGCAAGCGAGAGCCTTTTCATCCTGAAAAGGCTCTAGTCGTCACCGACCTGAAGGGCAGCCAGAAAGGCTTCCTGCGGGAGTTCGACGTTGCCCATGCGCTTCATGCGTTTTTTGCCTTCTTTCTGCTTTTCAAGAAGTTTGCGCTTGCGGGTGATGTCGCCGCCGTAGCATTTGGCGATGACGTTTTTACGCAAGGCCGAGATGCTTTCGCGGGCAATGATCTTTTGTCCGATGGCAGCCTGAATCGCCACTTCAAACATCTGACGCGGAATGGTGCGCTTGAGCTTCAACGCCAGCGCTCGTCCATAGGTATACGCCTTGTCACGGTGTACAATGACAGCCAGAGCGTCCACAGGTTCCCCATTCAGCATGATGTCCAGACGCACCAGATTCGAGGTGCGGTAGTCCACCACTTCGTAATCCATGGAGGCATAGCCTTTGGTCGCGGACTTGAGGCGATCAAAGAAGTCGAACACGATTTCTGCAAAGGGCAATTCATAGGTGATCATCACCCGGTTTTGAGCCAGATACCCCACGTTCTTTTGAAGTCCCCGCTTTTCCTCGCACAGCTTCATGACATTGCCCACAAATTCGCTGGGCACATGGATGTCAATGCGGACATACGGCTCATAGAGATGGATGATTCGGGCGGGATCGGGCAGCTTTGACGGGTTGTCGATTTCAAGCGTCTTGCCGTCAGTCGTCTCTACCTTATAAATAACCGAAGGCGCTGTTGCTATCAGCTCAACCTGAAATTCGCGTTCAAGGCGCTCTTGAATGATCTCCATGTGCAACAGCCCAAGAAAGCCGCAGCGGAACCCGAACCCCAGCGCTTGCGAGGTTTCCGGCTCCCATGAGAAGGCCGCGTCGTTGAGCTGCAATTTTTCGAGCGCAAACTTGAGCGGTTCGTAATCACTGGGGTCAGAGGGGTAGAGGCCACAAAAAACCACCGCCTGCACTTCTTTGAAACCCGGCACTGCGGCTGCACAGGGGCGGTCTGCCAGCGTGATGGTGTCCCCGACCTTGGCGTCTCCCAGTTCCTTGATGTTGCCGCACAAGAACCCGACTTCACCCGCAGAGAGTGACGGCACGTCTTTTGCTTCGGGCGAGAAGACCCCCAGTCGGATGACTTCATACGTTTTTTCTGTGGCGAACAATTTGATCCGGTCGCCTTTTTTGATCTCGCCGTCCATGATGCGAAAAAGCACCACCACACCCTGATACGAGTCGTACCACGAGTCAAAGATCAGCGCTTTGAGCGGGGCTTTGGGGTCGCCCTCAGGGCCGGGAAGCGTTGCGATGATGGCTTCAAGCACTTCAGGCACGCCCATACCGGTCTTTGCGCTCACAGCCAGCGCGTGGGTGCAGTCAAGACCGATGGCTTCTTCAATCTCGGTCTTCACCCGATCCACTTCCGCACTGGGGAGGTCGATTTTATTGAGAACAGGGATGATTTCGTGATTGTGATCCAGCGCAAGATAGACGTTGGCAAGGGTTTGCGCTTCCACGCCCTGTGTCGCGTCCACCACCAGCAACGCGCCGTCGCACGCCGCTAACGAACGCGAGACTTCGTAGTTGAAGTCAACATGCCCAGGGGTGTCGATGAGATTCAAAATATAGTGTTTGCCGTCCGCAGCCGTGTAGGGAATACGAACAGACTGCGCCTTGATGGTGATGCCGCGTTCGCGTTCAAGATCCATCTTGTCGAGATATTGATCGCGTTTTTCACGATCAGAGACCAGCCCGGTGACTTCGAGAATCCGGTCAGCCAGCGTGGACTTGCCGTGGTCGATGTGGGCGATGATGCAGAAATTGCGGATGTGATCCTGTACGGGCATAGGGATTCCTTGAGATGGAAGGTCTGGTGATGCGGTTTATTTTTTACCAAATCCGGGAATAGCGAAACGGTGTTCGAGCTTCTGGAGAATCCAGGTGGCAGCGGAAACAAGCGCAAGATAGTACATGCCCGCCACAATATACACTTCCGAGGGGCGGAAGGTGCGCGAGACCAGAATCTTGGCTTCCCCCGTCAGCTCGATGCAGGTGATGATGTAGGCCAGCGAGGAGTACTTGATGAGATAGATAATCTCATTCCCGCAACCGGGCAAGGCACGGCGTGCCGCCTGCGGGATGACCACCCAGAGGATGGTCTGCATCTTGGTGAAGCCAAGGGCGTAGGCGGCGCGGATCTGCCCCTGTCGGATAGAGAGCAACGCCCCGCGCACATATTCAGATTGGTACGCGCCGGTGCAGAGGATGAAGCTGATCACAGACGCTGGGTACGGTTCCAGATAGATCCCGATGTTGGGCAGGCCAAAATACAGAATCATGAGTTGCACCACCAGCGGCACACCCCGAAACAGCGTAGTGAAGCCGTCGCCAAGGCGGCGCAGCCAACGTGGGCCAAACACCCGCGCCACGCCTGTCAGCACCCCCAGCACAAACCCGATGGTCGCAGAGGGCACAATCAGCGCCACAGACATGAGCAACCCGTTGTTCAGCGCCGGAATCACTTTCTCCACCAGAAAAACAGGGTCAAGCCACTGGAGCATGACTAGACCTCTTTTGTGGTGGAGGTTGTCGTGGTTGCCTTCTGCCCTTCGGTAGCGGCTGCGTTGGCGTTGTCGTTGTCACCAAGGTCGTGCGACAGATCACCGCGCAACAGATCGCTGATAGATTCTTCTACAAGCACAGGCTCTTCAGAAGCCTCGTCCCCGTCGCTTACGGGTGTCTGCGGCGCACGAATATCAAGGAGCGTGCCGCAAAAATCGCTGGTACGGGTGCCGGAGCCGGGTGCGAGGAGGGTAGCCGGTGCCCCCTGTTCGATGATTTTACCCTGTTCCATGAACAGAATTTCGGTTGCCAGAGCGCGGGCAAAATCCATCTGATGGGTTGCCATGATCATGGTCATGCCGCCGTCTGCGAGATCGCGGATGACAGCGAGCACTTCGCCCACCAGCTCAGGGTCAAGGGCGGAGGTTGGCTCGTCAAGGAGCATGACCTTGGGGTCCATGGCGAGCGCACGGGCGATGGCGACACGCTGCTTTTGCCCCCCGGAGAGTTGTGCGGGGTAGAGCGCGGCGCGTTTGGCAAGCCCGACACGTCCCAGCTCGTTCAGGGCACGCTCTCTGGCGTCAGCGCGGCTGTATCCGGCAACCTTGCGCAGCGCGATAGACACGTTTTCTTCCGCACTCAGATGGTCAAACAGGTTGAAGTCCTGAAAGATCATGCCGACTTGCTGGCGAAACGCGCACAGCGCTCTGGTGTTTTGCGCCTGCACCTTGTGGCCTTCAAGCCAGATTTCGCCGGAATCCGGGGGAATCAGGTAATTGAGGCACTGCAAGAAGGTGCTCTTGCCAGCGCCTGAAGGCCCGATCAAGACTTTCAGTTCGCCGGGCAAAACGTTCAGGGACACGTTGTTGAGAATGAGTTTGCCGCCAAGTTTCTTGGAGATGTTTGCGGCGCACAGGATGGGGGTAGGTGTCATGACGTGCCTCACATGGTGCCGCTGACGGTGTAGCCGGGGATATGAACCTTGCGTTCGAGCGTCTTGAGCAGGTGGACGCCCACAAGGGTGATGCCAAAGTAGAGAAGCCCCGCCGTGATGTACAGGGGCAGATGCTCATAGGTTCTGGAGGCCACAAAATGGGTACGAGCCATGATTTCTGGGGTGCCAAGGACAAAGCACAGGGCAGAGTCTTTCAGCAGGATTGAATACTCGTTTGACCAGCCGGGAATGGACAGGCGCAGAGCTTGCGGTAAAATGATAGATCGGATGGCTTGCGCGTCACTCATGCCAAGCGCTCGTGCGGCACGCAACTGCCCCACAGGCAAGGTCACAATCGCGCCTCGAAAAATTTGGGACTGGTAGGCAGCACTCGCCATGCCAAGCACAAGACAAGATGCCGTGATTGTTGACAGGTTCAGTCCAATGGCCTCGAACAGGCCAAAATAGAACAAGAACAGCAACAACAAAATGGGCATCCCCCGAAAGAACCACACATACACACCAATGACCCCCCGCGCAAGCGCCGGGCCATAGGCCTGCAATACTGCCAGTGGGACGCCAAGAACAAAGCCCAGCGCCAACGAACCCAGCACCGTGATGATTGTGATCACGCTTCCTTCAAGGATATACGGTAGCGCATCCAATATAACCGTGATTTTGTCCAGCATGATACTCACTATTGGGGTGGAAGAGGAAAGGCAGAAGCAGGGGAGCGAGGGGGGTGCAAAGAGAGGAAACCCTTCTCAAAGACAGGTTTCCTCTCCTTGCACCAGGGCTTCAACGTTATTTCAAAAACTTCGCTTGCAGTTCTTTCCAGTAGGGATCAGCTTTGAGGAGCTTATAGCCTTCGTTGATGAGCTTGGGAAGTTCGGTGTCGTCCTTGCGCAGAGCCACGGCAAAGACATCTTCAGGGCCAAAGATGCCGACTTTCTGCACAGCCTTGCCCTTGCGGATCGCGTCTTCAGCAGGAGCGCTGTCAAGACCCACCGCGTCAACCCGACCGTTTAGCAGATCTTCAATAGCCATGGGGCCGGAATCATAGAAGCGCAGTTCGTAGGTGTAGCCCTTGTCTTTCTGGTAGCCCTGAAGCATTTCGTGTTCGTTGGTGCCGCGTTGCACCCCAAGGCGGATTTTTTTGCCCTTGAAGATGTTTTCTGTGGTCAGCGTAGAGCCTTTCTTGGCGATGAGCACCTTGCGGATCGTCCAGTAGGGTTCTGAGAACTGCGCACGAGCCGAACGCTCAGGGCTGATGCTCATGCCAGAGCAGACCATATCGATTTTTTTTGCAAGCAAGGCGGGGATGATGCCGTCCCAGTCCATGGGCTGATGTTTGACGGTGAAGCCCATCTTCTTGGCGATCCAGTTCATGGATTCCACGTCAAAACCAGACGGCGTGCCGGTTTCGTTCACAAAGGCGAAGGGAGGGTAGTTTGCGTCGATACCGTTGATGTAGGTTTTTTCCGCAGCGTTTGCCAGCGCAGTGAGGCCAAGCACCAGAGAAAAAGAAAGAACAAGGGCACCAAGCCGCAAAAAGGGATTCTGTTTCATGGGTTCCTCACCAGATTGTGCGCGGTGTGTTGCGCGGTTAGCGCGGTCAGCATGTTTTTTGACATTGCCCGCAAACCTTCTTCCTAGCACAGATAGTTTTGTCACGCAATCACACCTCTTTTCAATTTCAGCTTGAAACGCCGAAAGGAGCAGCAGGAGCCTGTGTAAAAAGACTTTTATGGCCTAGAACAGATTGCTGGGAAGGAGCGGCTGGATGGTTGACAGTACGGCACTTTACCTTTTAAAATAGGTAGAGATTCAAGACCATTTTGACAAAGGCTCTTTTTTTTCCTTCTTGCTACCTTGTGAGGTTCTGTAGTGGCAACAAAGCGCACTCTCCAGCAATGGAGTGTGGAAGATTCCACCGAGCTGTATGGCATCCGCAATTGGGGTGCAGGCTATTTCGGGGTCTCGCCCGCAGGCGAGGTTGTGGTGTACCCCTCTGGACAGAGCAAAGGGGTCGCTGTCAGCGTTCCCGAAGTCATCCGGGGAATGCGCGAACGCGGCTACGATATGCCCGTCCTTTTGCGTATTGAAAATATTCTGGATTCACAGATCACCCTGCTGCACGAAAGTTTTCGCAAGGCAATCCGCAAACTTGACTACAAAGGGCAGTACCGGGGCGTGTTCCCGATCAAAGTGAATCAGCAACAGCACACGGTAGAAAAGATCACCCAGTTTGGTGCGCGCTACCATCATGGACTCGAAGTCGGTTCCAAGGCTGAACTCATCTCCGCTATTTCACAGCTCAAAGATGAAGAAGCCTGCCTGATCTGCAATGGTTATAAGGATGAGGAATTCATTGATCTTGGCCTTTCCGCCGTGCGGATGGGCTTCAATTGTTTCTTTGTGCTGGAAATGCCCGGTGAACTGGAACTGATCCTTGAGCGTGCCGCCGCCCTTGGGGTACGCCCGCTCCTTGGGGTGCGGGTCAAGCTCATCACAAGAGGCAGTGGGCATTGGGCTGGTTCTGGTGGCGAACGTTCCGCCTTTGGCCTGACTACAGCTCAGATCATGGATATTGTTGACCTTCTGAAGTCGCGCAACATGGAAGACTGCCTGCGCCTGCTCCATTACCACCTTGGTTCGCAAGTGCCCAACATCCGCGACATCCGTACCGCCGTTATGGAAAGCACCCGGATCTACGCCGGACTGGTGCAGGAAGGCGCGGCAATGGGCTACCTTGATCTTGGTGGTGGTCTTGCTGTTGACTATGACGGCTCCCATACCAACTACGCCAGCAGCCGCAACTACAGCATCGACGAATATTGCGCCGACGTAGTGGAAGCGGTCATGACTATTCTCGATCAGCAACAAGTCCCGCATCCGCACATCATTACAGAATCAGGACGCGCTACTGTTGCCTATTATTCCATTCTGCTCTTCAATATCCTTGATGTGAGTGTTGTAGAGGTGGGCGACATCACGTCTGATGAACTGGCTGCGGATGCGCCGGAACCGATCTTGAATCTGCGTGAAGTGCTCAACGGTCTGACAGTACGCAATCTTCAGGAATGTTACAACGACGCGATTTATTATCGTGATGAAATGCGTCAGTTGTTCATCACGGGGCGCGTCACGTTGCGGCAACGGACTGTGGCAGACAAATATTTTTGGGCGATCATCAAGCGTATCGCGCAGGAAAAGACCAAGCTCAAACACGTTCCCAAGGATCTGGCGGAAATAGACGTTTCGCTGGCAGATATTTATTACGGGAATTTCAGTGTGTTCCAGTCTCTGCCGGACGCATGGGCCATTGACCAGCTCTTCCCGGTCATGCCTGTACACCGCTTGACGGAATTTCCCGCCCGGCAGGGGGTGCTTTCAGACATCACCTGCGACAGTGACGGGCGGATCGACCATTTCATAGACCCGCAAGGCGTCAAGAATACGCTGGATCTGCACAGCCTTGTCGATGGCGAGGAATACTATCTTGGTGTGTTCCTTGTGGGGGCGTATCAAGAAACGCTCGGCGATCTGCACAATCTGCTTGGCGACACCAATGTTGTGTCGATCAAGATCAACGACGACGGGACGTATGAATTTGGGCGTGAAATTCGGGGCGACTCCGTAGCCGACATCCTCGACTATGTGGAGTATGACCCCCGCCGTATTCTTGAAGACCTCCGCGAAGCTGCGGAACGTGCTGTGCGTGAAAAGCGCATCACTCCCTCTGAGCGGTACAAAATCATGCAGACCTTTGAAGACGGCCTGCGTGGGTACACCTACTTTGAGCGGTAGACGTTTTGTACAGTGAAAAGGTTTTTTATAAGGAGCATACGAATGGCACGGGTTCTTATCATTGGTGCGGGCGGCGTAGGCAGTGTTGTGGCACACAAGTGTGCGCAGGTGTCAGAAGTCTTTACAGAAATCATGCTGGCGAGTCGCACGGTGTCAAAATGTGAGGCGATTGCAGCAGACATCAAGGCACGCACCGGGCGCACGATTGCAACAGCGCAGGTGGATGCGGATAACGTCCCGGAACTGGTTGCGCTTATCCGGGCGTATCAGCCGGCATTGGTACTCAATATCGCGTTGCCGTATCAGGATCTGACGATCATGGATGCCTGCCTTGAAGCGGGTGTCCATTATATGGATACCGCCAATTACGAGCCGCTGGATGTGGCGAAGTTTGAGTACAAGTGGCAGTGGGCGTATCAGGAAAAGTTTAAGCAAGCAGGGCTGATGGCGTTGCTTGGCAGTGGGTTTGATCCCGGTGTGACCAATGTGTTTACAGCCTACGCCCAAAAGCACCTGTTCGACGAGATTCATGTGCTTGACATCATTGACTGTAATGCGGGCGATCACGGCCAGCCCTTTGCGACCAATTTCAATCCTGAAATCAACATCCGCGAAGTCACAGCGCGTGGTCGGTACTGGGAGCGCGGGGAATGGGTAGAAACCGATCCGCTTTCGTGGTCAATGACGGTTGATTTTCCCGACGGTATTGGCCCGAAAAAATGTTTCCTCATGTACCACGAAGAGCTGGAATCCTTGGTGCAGCATGTGAAAGGCATCCGCCGTGCCCGGTTCTGGATGACTTTTTCAGACAATTACCTGAATCATCTCAAGGTGCTTGGCAATGTGGGCATGACGCGGATTGACCCTGTGGAGTTCAACGGACAGCAGATTGTGCCCATCCAGTTCCTTGGCAAGCTCTTGCCAGACCCGTCTTCGCTTGGCCCCTTGACCAAGGGCAAGACCTGCATTGGGTGCCTCATGCACGGTGTCAAGGATGGCAAGGAAAAAACCGCCTATGTCTACAACATCTGCGATCACGAAGCGTGCTACGCCGAAGTGGGCAGTCAGGCTATCTCGTATACCACTGGCGTTCCAGCCATGATCGGCGCCATGATGATGCTGACAGGCAAATGGATGCAGCCCGGCGTCTGGAACATGGAACAGCTCGATCCAGATCCCTTCATGGAACAACTCACGCTCCACGGCCTGCCGTGGGTGGTACGGTAAGAAAGACAGCGAGGGAACCCCTTCTTCAGAAAAGGTTCCCTCGCTGATGCCCTTTCTTGCAGCAAGGATGCTCATGGATATAGCTCAGACGCCTTGTTTTGTGGTGGATGAAGGCCGGTTGCGGGCGAATGCAGCGGTTCTAGACGAGGTGCAGCGCCGGACAGGTGCGCGGATTCTGCTTGCGCTCAAGGCTTTTGCGATGTGGGATGTGTTCCCTCTGCTGTCGAGAAGCAAGGGAGACGGCCCCTTGTACGGGTGCTGTGCCAGCTCACCGGATGAAGCGCGGCTGGCGCGTGAGACGTTTGGCGGCGAAGTCCATGCGTTTGCGGCAGCGTATAGCGAAGGTGACGTGCAGGATCTGCTTCAGAACGTAGATCACCTGCTGTTCAATTCCTTTGCGCAATGGAAACGCTTTCGGGGACTGGTTGCCGCACAAGACAGAGCCATCGAATGCGGTATCCGTGTCAATCCCGAACACTCAGAAGGGGCTATAGACCTCTACAATCCCTGTGCAGCAGGGTCTCGCCTTGGCGTTCGGAAGCGCGATTTTGACGCAGCAGAACTTGCGGGCTTGAGCGGATTGCATTTCCACACCTTGTGCGAACAGGGTGCGGACGCGCTGGAGCGCACCCTGACGGTGTTTGAAGCGCGTTTTGGGATGTACCTTGAAGGCATGAAGTGGGTTAATTTTGGGGGTGGGCACCACATCACCAGACAAGGGTACGATCTGGAGCTGTTGTGTCGCTGCATTGAACGGGTGCAAGACAGATACGGCGTGCAAGTCTATCTGGAACCCGGCGAAGCGGTCGCACTCGACGCTGGTGTGCTGGTGAGTACCGTGCTCGACATTGTACAAGCTGATATTCCTGTAGCTATCCTTGATACCTCTGCTGCGGCACACATGCCCGATGTCCTTGAAATGCCGTACCGTCCGCAGGTGATGGGTGCTGGTTTGCCGGATGAAAAGGCATGGACAGCGCGGCTTGCAGGTAAATCGTGCCTTGCGGGGGATGTCATCGGTACCTATTCCTTTGATATGCCGCTCAGAGCAGGGGACAGACTGGTGTTCACAGACATGGCGATCTACAGCATGGTTAAAACAACCACCTTCAACGGCTTGCGCTTGCCCTCCATTGCCCGCTGGAACCCGGATACCAACGAGATCCGCCTTGTCCGCTCCTTTGGATACGAAGATTGTAAAGGGAGATTGTCCTGAGTTATGACGCGAGATAAACTGTCGTTTGCGCAACAGGTCTGCATCAAGAGTGCGGGGAAAGCCATGCAGCGGACGGAAATGATCGAACCGGGCGCACGCATCGGCGTTGCGGTTTCTGGTGGCGTGGACAGTTGGGTGTTGCTTGAGGTGCTGCGGCGGCGACAGCGGATTGTGCCGTTTCGCTACGACATCATGGCCTTGCACCTCAATCCCGGTTTTGATCCAGACAACCACGCGCCGTTGCTGGACTACCTCGGCACGCACGGCGTTGCTGGGCATGTGGAACTGACAGATTTTGGCCCTCGGGGGCATTCTCCCGAAAACAGGAAAAATTCCGCCTGCTTTTATTGTGCGCTCTTGCGGCGTACCCGCTTGTTTGAGCTGTGCAAACAGTACCACCTCACGCATCTGGCGTTTGGACACAATGCCGACGATCTGGTGACCACCTTTTTTATGAATCTTGTCCAGAACGGCAGAGTGGACGGCATGAGCCTGAAAGATCCGTTCTTTCGCGGCGAGCTTACGGTCATCCGCCCCATGTTGCTGGTGGAAAAGGCGGACATCATCCGTGCGGCTCGAAAATGGGATTTGCCTGTCTGGGCGAACAGTTGCCCCTCTGCCGGACACAGCAAGCGTTCGGAATTTGAGGAACGGATACGCGCCTTGCATGGCAACGACAAGATGCTAAAAAACAATCTTTTCAATGGATTATGCAAGTGGCAGTTGGGATTGACAGTCAGTGGTAAAGCCAGATAGGTTCACAACCAATCAGTGGCTTGCACAAAAGCTGCCGCGCTTGTCTTGTCAATTCGGGGAAAGCCTATGTTTTTTGGGAAATATCATGTTGTTATCTTTAAGGAAAAATGTGGTACAAGTCGAAACTTGCGCCTGCGCGGCTGGTTTGGGGTCTTTGGGTTTTTGATTTTGTGCGGGTTGATCGGGGGCAATCTCTGGTTTTGGGAAGAGTACAAAGAAGCAAGCCGGGCGCAGGCGAAACTCGAAGAAGCCGAGCGCACTATTGAAGAGCAGAACAACCAGCTTGTCAGCATGGTGGGTAAGATAAGCGGATTGCAAGATGATCTGGGGCGAGTCTGTCAGTTTGACGCCAAGCTCAGGCTCATGATGAACATGGAGCGAGACCCCGAAAACACGGCTGTAGGCGGATCGCGCAGTGAAGATTTTTCTCGCACCTATCTGCCTTTGCACCGTCAGGAGTTGGTGGTTCGCAAGATGAACAATTTCCTCAAGCAGTTATCCGGTGAAATCCGGCTTGAGGAAGTTCGACAGCAGGATTTGCTGCAAGCGCTACGCAGCAATCGGGACGCGCTTTCGACCATCCCTTCTGTCTGGCCTGTTGAGGGCTTTATTTCGTCGCGTTTTGGTTCAAGACCGTCTCCGTTTACCGGGCGGGTCGAATACCACAAGGGGCTTGACATCAGTGCGCGTTCTGGGACACCGGTGTACGCGCCGGGCAAGGGTTCTATCGCGTTTTCTGGTGTTGATGGTTCCTATGGAAACAGCGTTATCATACAGCACGGCGCAGGCTTGAGCACGCGCTACGCGCACATGCAACGCTGTGTCGCCAAAGAAGGGCAGAGCATTCAACGTGGTGAACTGATTGGCTATGTTGGCAACACTGGACGCAGCTCTGGCCCCCATCTCCACTACGAAGTCCGCCTCAATGGCGCCAACATCGACCCGATGCGGTATATCTTGAACTGAGTGCCGCCGGAGGCATCGTGTTTCAAAAAGTTCGCAAGGCTATAGAGCGGCGGGTGACGCTTCAAGACGTGCTGGCATACGCGGCTATTTCTGCGCAACGCTGGTGGTCGCAGGGCTGGGGTACGGCGTTTTTGCGTCTCAAGGGCACTTTGTTTGGCGTCTCAATCGGGCGCGGCGTCACCGCGTGCGGTACGGTAACGCTAGGACGCTGGCCGGGGAGCCACATCACCATTGGCGCGGGTTCGAGTCTGATTTCCTCATCCAGACGCTGCACGGCGTCAACCCTGTTCGCACCCGTGCGCTTTCGCACCTTTTCCCCGACGGCGAGCATTGTTCTGGCTGAAGGCGTACAACTGAACGGCACGTCTGTAACAGCTCGTTCTTGTAGTATTTCCATCGGTAAAGACACGATGATCGCCCCGAATTGTGTGCTGACGGATTCTGATTTTCACGCCCTGTGGCCTGCTGCAACAAGACACATCGAACCCGCTTTCGAGCGCGACAAAGATGTTTGTATCGGCGCAAACGTCTGGATCGGCATGGGGTCTATCATCCTTAAAGGCGTGACGATCGGCGATGGCGCGATTGTTGGCGCAGGAAGTGTTGTCACCCGCGACATCCCTGCGGGCAGCGTAGCTGTCGGGTGCCCCGCCCGGATTTTAGCGCGATAAAGAGAACCTCGCCGCGCTCTTCGTTCCAGAGCAGCCTTTCCCTCTGGGTATTTTGCCGTTTGCTTGACATGAAGAGGAAGGCGTTGTACACAGTACATCTTTCAGAACACTTACCCACTCCTATGGAGGAAACATCATGCCTACTATCAACCAGCTCATCCGCAAAGAGCGGAAGAAGGTTGTGAAGCACAAGAAGACCCCGGCGTTGCAGGCTTGCCCGCAGCGGCGTGGTGTGTGTACTCGTGTGTACACAACGACACCTAAAAAGCCGAACTCAGCTTTGCGTAAGGTTGCTCGTGTGCGTCTGACCAACGGTATGGAAGTCACCGCGTACATCCCCGGTGAAGGCCATAACTTGCAGGAACACTCTGTCGTGATGATTCGCGGCGGCCGTGTAAAAGACCTTCCCGGTGTCCGTTACCACATCGTGCGCGGCACCCTTGATACGTCTGGCGTGGCTGATCGCCGTCAGCGTCGTTCCAAGTACGGCGCCAAGCGTCCGAAGTCCTAAGCCGCGTGACGTTGAGAAGAGCCTTCTCAACACGAGCATTCTGAAAAAACAGTGTTTTTCCAGAATCGCCGAGAACAGCGACACCAGATCGCTCTCTGGTACACGCGGACAGCTTGTCCGCCCGGCGCGAAATGTTCGCGTCACAGTGTCCTGCCAGGAGTGCGCGCCCATGTCTGACCATCGCAAGGATGGGACAGACGCAGTGGGGACACACTCAGGCAACCCGTTTTGACCGCAAGAAACCTTGTGGCAACACGGTAGAAATACGCACTGCAACCCCTGATACAGCGTGAAAACGCTGTGTGGAGAATCCCATGCCTCGTAAAGGTCCTATCCCAAGAAGGGAAGTTCTGCCTGATCCTATTTATGGCAGCCGTCTTGCCGCACGCTTCATGAACCGTCTCATGTATGACGGCAAGAAGGGCGCTGCTGAAAAGATTTTTTATGGTGCGCTTGAAGTGCTCGCTGAAAAAACCAGTGAAGAGCCGCTGCGCGCATTTGAAAAAGCGCTGGAAAACGTGAAGCCGCACCTCGAAGTCAAGGCTCGCCGCGTTGGCGGTGCCACCTATCAGGTGCCTATGGAAGTTCGCCCTGACCGTCAGGTTTCTCTTTCTATCCGCTGGCTCATTATGTATGCCCGCTCCCGTGGAGAAAAAGGCATGTCCGCCAAGCTCTCTTCTGAGTTGCTGGATGCCTTCAACAATCGCGGTGGAGCCGTCAAGAAAAAAGAAGACACCCACCGCATGGCCGAAGCCAACAAGGCTTTTGCCCATTACCGCTGGTAGCCGGGAGAACGTACAGTGGCACGAACTATTCCTATTGAGAAGCAGCGCAATATCGGCATCATGGCTCATATTGACGCAGGCAAGACGACCACTACCGAACGCATCCTGTACTACACCGGCGTTTCCCACAAGATTGGGGAAACGCATGATGGCGGCGCCACCATGGACTGGATGGAGCAGGAGCAGGAACGCGGTATCACTATCACCTCCGCCGCGACCACTTGTTTCTGGCTGGAGCATCAGATCAACATCATCGACACGCCCGGACACGTTGACTTCACCATTGAAGTGGAACGTTCCTTGCGCGTGCTCGACGGCGCAGTGGCGGTTTTCGACGCTGTTGCTGGCGTAGAACCGCAGTCCGAAACCGTATGGCGTCAGGCCAACCGGTACGGCGTTCCCCGCGTCTGCTTTGTCAACAAGATGGATCGCATCGGTGCGAACTTCTTCCGTTGTGTGCAGATGATCCATGACCGCCTCAAGGCCAAGCCCGTCTGCCTTCAGATCCCCATCGGTGAAGAAGACAAGCTCGAAGGACTGGTTGACCTTGTTCATGGTAAGGCTGTCCGGTTCGACAAGGAATCCAAGGGGCTTGATCTTGATTTTGGCCCTATTCCTGATGATCTGATGGATCTGTATAAAGAAAAACGTCTTGAGATGATGGAAGCGGTGGCTGAAGAAGACGAAGAGCTGCTGACCAAGTACCTTGACGGACACGAACTGACTGTTGAAGAAATCGAGTCCTGCATCCGCAAGGCGACCATTCAGCAGCGCATTGTTCCTGTTCTTCTGGGTTCGGCGTTCCGCAACATGGGCGTGCAGCCCCTGCTCGACGCGGTGGTCAAGTATCTGCCGTCACCTCTCGACATCCCGCAGATGATCGGACATGACCCGGATGATAAAGAAGGCGCAGAAATCCTTTGCCCCTGCTCCGACAAGGAACCCCTTGCTGGTCTGGTGTTCAAGCTGGCTTCTGACCCCTTTGTGGGACACTTGTCCTTCTTCCGTATCTATTCCGGTGTGATTGAAGCCGGGATGACCGTGCTCAACGCCAACTCCGGCAAGAAAGACCGCCTTGGTCGTCTCTTGCGGATGCACGCGAACAAGCGCGAAGACATCAAATGGGCTGGCGCTGGCGACATCATCGCGCTTGTCGGTCTGAAGCAAGGTTCTACCGGGGATACCCTGTGTGAAGAGCGCCGTCCTGTGGTGCTGGAATCACTCGATATTCCTGAGCCGGTTATTGAAGTTGCCATCGAACCCAAGACCAAGACCGACCGGGATGCTCTTTCTGCTGCGCTCAACAAGCTGGCGAAAGAAGACCCCTCGTTCCGCGTCAAGGGTGACGAGGAAACCGGACAGACCCTCATTGCGGGCATGGGCGAACTGCATCTGGAAATCATCGTTGACCGCCTTGTGCGCGAGTTCAGCGTGAATGCCAATGTGGGCAAGCCGCAGGTGGCCTACCGCGAAACCATCATGAAGCCTGGCAAGTCGGATATGAAACATGCCAAGCAGTCAGGTGGACGCGGACAGTACGGTCACTGCGTGATCGAGATCGAACCGAATCCCGGTAAGGGCTACGAGTTCGTGAACGCTATCTCTGGCGGCATCATCCCCAAGGAATACATCCCCGCTATCGACAAAGGTATTCAGGATGCCCTGAAATCCGGCGTCATGGCTGGATTCCCGGTGGTGGACGTTAAAGTCAAGCTGGTGTTCGGCTCCTATCACGAAGTTGACTCCTCCGAACAGGCGTTCTATGTCGCCGGTTCCATGGCGATCAAAGACGCCATGAACAAGTCCACTCCCACCCTGCTCGAACCGATCATGGATGTGGAAGTTGTGACACCGGATGACTACCTTGGCGATGTCATGGGTGACCTCAACGGTCGTCGTGGCAAGGTGCAGTCCATGGAAGCCCGCGCTGGTGCGCAGGTTATCCGGGCGCAAGTGCCGCTGTCGGAGATGTTTGGTTACGCCACCGACCTGCGTTCACGGACGCAGGGCCGTGCGACCTTTACCATGCAGTTCCATCACTACGAACGTGTTCCTGCGGCTATCTCTGAAGAAGTCTGCAAAAAGCGTACATAATACGCCGTCTGTTTTACTGTAAAAAAAGCCTGTTTCCTCTGAAGCGATTCAAAGGGAACAGGCTTTTTTTTACATGGTGCAAAGGACGTGCTTCTTTTTATCTGTACACAGCAGATTCTTTTCAAGGCGAAAAGACGCTATCCTTTTCCTCCCCGCCGCGTGTTTTTGACTGGTGTGGCAGGGGGCGGGGTTTTTGGGGCGGCCCCCAGAGTTTCTTCGGGGGGATCGGGCGGAACAGGGGGGAGGTCGGGGCTTCCGAGCTGTGCGAGGAGAAAAGCTGCGGTGTCCAGAGCGAGTTTTTTTTGTACGGCAGTGCGCGTCGTGGCGCTGGTTGCAAAGCACATTTCTGGCAGGGTCTGCGCCAGATTTTCCGAACACGAGGACATGAGCGCGGCGGTGTCAGCGTCCGGGAGCGACTGAATAACCGGCGAACCCGGCAACGCCTTGACAAGCGTATCAATCAGAAAAGGGGGGCCAGCCATGCGGTTCTTGGGGGAATTGATGAGCAAGAGCGGGATACGGATCCGCGAAAGCGCCTTCGGTGTCATGTACATGGCGTAGGCAGGCGCCACAGCGACAACAACGCGCACGCGGCGATCTCGAAACGCAGCGTTGAGACCGGGCGTGGCAGAAAGTGCTTCCATACGCTGCACACCCCAAGGCGAACAATAGGGATCTTCACGCGGTGTTGCGGCGCGTTGCCGGATTTCTGGGTGATCGCAATAGTTTTTCCAGCCTGTCGCGTCAAGCCGCGCACCCGCAAGCAACAGCGCCGCCGTGCCTCCCGGCCCGACACCAAGGACACCAATGCGTTGCGGGTCTATGAGGGGCGCTATTTCAGCATCAGACAACAAAATATCGAGTGTAGCGCTCAGGTGTCTGGCGCGTGCAAAGAACTGTTCGGGTGTGAACAGCGTCTGCATATTGTCAATGTTGTCACCTGGATGCGTGGGAGCGGCGACAACAAAACCGTAGCGAGTGAGGGCTGTTGCGAGTTGGTGGAGTGAAAAGCGAGAGCCGGCGCTGTCGTGAGAAAGCACAACGAGCGGGTGTTGTCCCGGCAAAGGCGGTGCGTTTCGCGCCGCACGAAAGGCCCAGTCGCCGTAGTCAAGCCGCGTTGGTATCCGGTTGGCAGGGTACCAGATGGCGAGATCCAGCCGGATTTTGGTTGCGGGTTCCCAAATACCGAGCGTGCGAAAGCCCGGCTGAATGAGCGGAACAGCGTGTGCCATGACGGGGAGCACAAGGCACAAGAGGCTGAGGAAGAAACATCGACGGGTCACTGTGGCTCCGGGAGCGTGGCAACGGCGTTAAGGTCAGAACAAGGAGTGCCCTTTCTTAGCTTGTATTGTGACAAAAAGAAAGCAGAGACAGAACCCGGCATCAGGCTTTGTCCGCCAGATAACGTGCGAAAAGGCGAAGCGGCGGTCTGGTAAAACGGTCGTGATCCGCTGTCAGCTCAAGTCCGGGAACAAGCGCTCGTACAACCGGAAATTCCAGATCTTCCCGCGTCAAGGTCACATAGACGGGCGGTCGCTTGTGCGCAAGGAGCACGGTTTCGAGCAGTGTCAGATTGCGCCGTGGTGATTCGAGTCGATAGTCAGGCAGCGCGTCAAAATGCCGAGAGGGTACGTCTAATGTCGGAACAGAAGCTGGCCCGTAGGGATAGGGGTAGGGGGTTTCCGTGAGCGCGGACAAGAGAGCGCGTTGCGCACACAGTCCGGCACCGGTACCGCGTATCAAGCGCTTGTCGGGATGGCGGACAAAGCACTGATAGCTCGGCAGACCAAATTCTGTGGTCATGTCCATGAAGCGAATCTGGATACCCCGTGCAGCGTAGTCGGCAAGCAGCGCGGCGAGGTGCGGGCTGGCTGTGTCAGCTTTTGGAGGAAGCAGCGCAAAGCACCGGCTTCGGTTCCACGGTACGGTCGCTTCCGCATCGCGTTCGAGCACTTCTGTCAGCGCCGCAACTTTGGCTTCTTCCAGCGTGTTTCCAGAGGCCAAGCCCGTGGAACCCGGAGACAGAAACAGGGTCGGCTCGTCAAGATTGCAAAACAAGCCCACGGCTTGCACGGGTACAAGGGTGTCGGTGTACCCGTTCGCTGTCGCTCCCTGCCCCCACATCCAGTACAAGGCCTGATCCTGATACGGAACCGCCACGGGCAGGACGTTGGGGTCAAGCGCGGTGTGGCCTTGTGCGAGCAGTTCGCTCCGGCGTGCCTTGATGAGGCGGTCAGGCGTGCCCGGCGCACGCCCCACAAGGTGATCCTCCTCAATCGAGAGGTAGGCCGAAGCGCGCTCTATCATTTCCATGGCATACGACGCTCTGGCGTCTGCAAGCGACAGGCCGCGTCCCCAGGTGGTGGCCTCTCCCCGGAGGGTATAGTTGAGCGCACCGCTTTGCACATGCGTGTCCACAGTCCAGCGCCGCAACAGGGCGATGGGTGACAAGGAGGCCTCGTGTCGCATCTCGATCCCGGCGATGACGCCAGCAGAGGCGAGGTTGGCAAGGGCGCGGGCGGCGGTTTCCTGTGCGGGTGGGCGCGACCACACAAGATCAGGCGTCTTGACAAGCTGGGCGTAGACTTCAGGAACCGTGCAGAGCGTTTTTTCGTGCTGTACGGCGCACGCTGTGCGGACAAAGGCAGGAAGGGGCGTGTCGTCAGGATGTGGCAAGGCATGATGGTTGGTCAGATTTGCGTTGAACAGATCGTTCCATGTTTCGATACCACGCTGTTCTTCCAGATTTTCTTGTGTAGCGTGTGCCCATTCCAGATAGGGCAGGGGGGTGGCGGTGCGAAGCGCTTCTTGAGGCGCAACAGGGTGCGTCTCTCCTTGCAGGAGCGCCGCTTCAGCGAGGAGTGCCCCCAGCACGGGACTGTGTTTTTTTGCCGAGAGCACGTCACGCTCGGAAGGTGTCTTGTCCAGCAGGATGCGCAAGAGGTGTCTGTGCAGAAAATCATCGTTTGGGGCGTGTTCCAGCAAGGTGAGGGCATCGGCAAAGGACAGATCTGGTGGGGGTTCGCAGGAGAAATAGCCGGTAGTGGACTCGGTGGAGGCAAGCGTGTACTGATAGTCGATGGAAGCCATGAGATCCTCGCTCAGGTTGCATGAAGGTCTGCGGTGCTGACGGTAACAATACGTTGTCTTGAGATGGAAGAAAAGGACGCAGCAGACAGCCCCCCTTGACATTTCCGCGTATATGGATAAAAGAAAGCGTTTCTTACGCAAAAAATCGCGCTTCTGCGCGCAGGAGGTTATCATGAGCGACGCAAAAACCCTTGAGGGTGCCGTCAAAACTGAAAAGGGCGTTGAATTTAAAGGGATTGTGATGCAGCCCATTGTTGAAAAATGCAGCGGGTGCGATCGTATCCGCCAGTTTGAAGAACTGGAGTTCTGCGGTTCCTATCCTGATCCTGCCAGCAAATGGTCGAGCGGGCGTTGCAATTTCTCGACACATATCAAGAACGAAGCCAGCAAGTCTGCCAAGGTCAACCCCCTGAAGGCGTCCAAGCGCGCTGCAAAGGGTCGCTGAGAACACAAGAAAACACTGTTTCTGGCGGACAGGCGCTGTCCTTGCATTGCAAGGAGCGCCCTCTTGACCCGATGTGTTTTTTTTGAGAAGGGAGGTATCATCTGATGCCTTCCTTTCTGTTTTTTGGGGAGCGCTCTTTGTAGCTCCTTGGTATTCTCTCCTCTTTTTCCCAAAAATCCGAGGTACTTTATGTCGATTCCAGTTTCTTTGAGTGAGGCGATTGCCCGCCAGCGGGACAAGGTGATTGCGTATCAGACCAGCATGACAGCCATGCCAGCGCTAGGCCCCGACAACGGCGGCACGGGCGAGTTGCCCAAGGCGCTCTATCTTGAAGGGGTGTTGCGTAAACTGGGGTGTACGGACATTGAGCGCATTGACGCGCCTGATGCGCGTGTCCCCGGCGGTGTGCGTCCCAACATTGCAGCGCGGATTCCCGGCGCTTCACCGCGCACGCTCTGGATCATGGGGCATATGGATGTGGTGCCGACGGGTGAACTTTCTCAATGGAAGACTGACCCGTGGAACGTGGTCGTGGAGGGCGACCGCATCATCGGGCGCGGTGTGGAAGACAACCAGCAGGCGATTGTCTGCGCGTTGCTCGTGGCGGGCGAACTGCTGGCAAGTGGTGTGACGCCGGATCTGTCGCTGGGCTTGTTGTTTGTGGCGGATGAAGAAACATCCAACACCTACGGCATCCATCACGTCCTCAAAACCCGTCCTGACCTGTTTAAGCCGGACGATTTTGTCGTTGTCCCGGATTACGGCGTGCCCGACGGCTCGTGCATCGAAATCGCGGAAAAGGGGCAGTTGTGGCTCAAGGTGACGGTCAAGGGGGTGCAGTGTCACGCCTCGCGTCCGCAAGAAGGCCACAATTCTCTTGTTGCCGCTGCGGATATGATCTTGCATGTGCGGGATCTTGAAGCGCTCTATCCTGAACAGAACCCGTTGTTTGACCCCTCTGTGTCAACGTTTGTTCCCACGCGCCACGAGGAGAATGTCCCTAACATCAATTCCTTGCCCGGTCTGGATGCCTTTTACCTTGACTGTCGCATTCTGCCGGGCGTCAGCCATGAAGCCGTCATTGCCTCTGTCCGTGCGATCATGGAACCCATTGCGGCGCGGCACGAGGTGGCTGTTGCGGTGTCTGTGGTGCAGTCTTCCGAGGCCGCACCAGCAACGCCGTCTGACAGTGAAGTCGTGCGGCGTCTGGCTGCCGGTATCCGCACCGTCTATGGTGTAGAACCCCGGTGCAACGGTGTGGGCGGCGGTACGGTTGCGGTAGGCTTCCGACGCATGGGCATCCCGGCAGCGGTCTGGGCAAGCCTTGTGCCCACCTGTCACATCGCCAACGAGTATTCTCTCATTTCCAAAACGCTCGGCGACGCCCAGGTGTTGGCGGGAATGCTGTTTGATGCGTAGTTCCGGCAGGAGAGTTCTATGATCGGGCGGTATGTTGTACACAAGCTCCACTGTTCGGGGTGTGCTGTTCGGATTGAAGAAGCGCTGGTGCAACTTCCGGGAGTTTGTCTGGCATCCATTGATCTGGATGCCAGACAATTGCGGGTGGAGGGCGAACAGCCGCCCCTTGAAACGCTGTGCCGCGTTGCTGACGCCATCGAACCCGGCGCGTATTTCGAGGAACTGCCGGCATCTGACGACACAACGTCTCTCACCCCGCCGCCTTCTCTGCTACGCACCGAGCCAGAACTCTGGATTGCAGCGCTGCTGTTTGCTTGCGGGCTGGTGTTTGGGGATTGGGTGGCGGGGACGCTTGAAGGCGAGAGCGGGTGGCTTGCGCACGGGGTTCGTTTTGGCGTAGACGCCTGCTTTTTTGGGATTCCGTATGTTTTGTGTGGGTTTCCTGTTCTGCGTAAAGCCTTTCTGAGTATCCGAAGCACCGACTTTTTCAATGAATACACGCTCATGAGCGGCGCAACTCTTGCGGCTGCGGCACTCGGAGAATTTCCAGAAGCTGTGGGCGTGATGCTGTTTTACTGTATCGGTGAAGCGGTGCAGGAGCGGGCAGCCGGACGCTCTCGGCGTTCGATCAAGGCTCTTTTGGCAGCGCGCCCCACCATCGCGCATCTGTTGACAGCCGACACCTTGCGCGACGTTGTGCCGGAATCCTTGCGTCCGGGGATGCGGATTCTGGTCAAGCCCGGTGAAAAGATTCCGCTGGACGGCGTGGTGCTTTCTGGATCTTCGCAGGTGGACACGTCACCGCTCACGGGTGAAGCTGTGCCTGTGCGTGTGAGCACAGACGCAAAGGTGTTTGCCGGGACAGTGAATCTTGCAGGCGCACTCACCGTAGAAGTCACCGCACTCTATGAAAATTCTTCCGTTGCGCGGGTTCTTGAACTGGTGGAACGAGCCACGGCGAACAAGGCTCCGGTGGAGCGTTTCATCACGCGCTTTGCCCGTTACTATACCCCTGCCGTAGTGCTTGCCGCTGTGCTGGTGGCGGTGGGGGCGCCGCTGCTGGGGCTGGGATCGTTTCATGAGTGGGGGTATCGCGCACTGGTGCTGCTGGTTGTGTCTTGCCCGTGCGCCCTGATTATCTCCATTCCGCTTGGCTATTTGGAGGGATCGGTGCGGCCTCGCGGCGGGGTATTCTGGTCAAGGGCGGGCAGGTGCTCGACGCGCTCCGCGACATCACGACCGTGGCTTTTGACAAAACCGGAACCCTCACCAAGGGCGTGTTTGAAGTGAACCTTGTTCTTCCTGTGCCCGGCGTGAGCGAGCAGGCCTTGCTCAACATGGCTGCACGGGTGGAGAGTCGCTCCAGTCATCCGCTTGCGCGGGCTATTGTGCTGGCTGCGCAGGGCACCGCGCTTCGGTCTGACACCGCTCTTCCTCTTGAAGTGTGTGAAGTTCCCGGTAAGGGCTTGTACGCTTCGTGTCAGGGGGAGGTGTTGCTGGTGGGCAACAGCGCGTTGCTGGCGGCGCACGGGATTGCTGAAGAGGCGTTTTTGACCACGGAGTTGCGCACACTGCTTGATACTGAAGCCGGGAGTGTGGTTCACGTTGCCCGTGACGCGGTGTATCTTGGCACCATCGTGGTTTCCGATGTGATCCGGCACGAATCGGCTGCGGCGGTGCAGGCTCTGCGGGATCAGGGCATCCGGCAGGTGGTCATGCTGACGGGCGATCGCGTTGGGAGTGCCGAACCTGTCGCCAGGG
>JAVVPW010000004.1:0-246 GCA_036655575.1 Bilophila sp. | reverse complement strand
GCCTTGCGAGACTTTGGAGCGGCACACACCATATTGTTTGTCGGGGACGGCATCAACGATGCGCCTGTGCTGGCGCTGTCCGGCGTTGGGGTGGCGATGGGCGGGCTGGGTTCGGAGGCGGCGATTGAGGTTGCAGATGCCGTGATTCTGGATGACTCGCCGTCGCGCCTGCCTGAGCTGCTCTGCATCGCCGCCCGTACCCGCGCCATTGTGTGGCAAAACATCGTCATGGCACTGTCCGTCAAA
>JAVVPW010000003.1:14608-27794 GCA_036655575.1 Bilophila sp. | reverse complement strand
AAAATACTCTGCGCTAGGGGAAGAGAAAGGGGCGACCTTTCCTCTTCCCCTCCTTTTTGTGCAATTCTCAACGGAAGGCTTGACGTAGCGTCCTGTGGAATTATGTATAGCACTATTGAAAACGTTTCTTGTACGAGGAGGAACAACTATGTCTGAACAGGCCGTTACCAATCATGAATTCCGTGCGGAAACCCGCAAAGTATTGAATATCCTTACACATTCGCTGTATACCAACCGAGAAATTTTTCTGCGTGAGCTGGTTTCCAACGCTTCGGACGCACTGGATAAATTGCGCTTTGTCCAGTCAAGCGGACACATGAACGAGCAAGATCAGGCGCCTGCCATCCGCAATCCTGAGCTGCCGCTTGAAATCACCATCACTGCGGATAAAGTCCAGAATTGCTTGACCATCACCGATACGGGCATCGGCATGACCCGCGAAGAAATGGTGGAAAATCTCGGCACCATCGCCCATTCCGGTTCTGAGGCGTTTCTGAAAGAACTTGCGGAAAAAAACGCCGCTGCAGAAGCGGGTAGCCCAGACGCCGCCAACATCATTGGTCGGTTTGGCATCGGCTTTTATTCGGTGTTCATGGTCGCAGACAAGGTTGAAGTCACCTCGCTTGCCGCAACCGGCGACGAACCCGCGCATGTCTGGACATCCGACGGGAGCGGCACCTTTACCATGAGCGAACTGCCCGCCTCAGAAGACAACGAGCTTCGCAGAGGGACGACCATTCGCGCCTTTCTCAAAGAAGATGCCAAGGAATTTCTGGAAAAATACCGTCTGGAAGGCATCATCCGCACCCATTCAACCTTTGTTCCTTTCCCCGTGCTGGTAGAAGGTGAGCGCGTCAACACAACACCTGCCCTCTGGCGGGAACCCAAGTTTTCCATCAGCAAGGAACAGTACGCGGATTTCTATAAATTCCTGACGTACGATCAAAAAGCACCGCTCGATACGCTCCATCTTTCGGTGGACGCGCCTGTGCAGTTCAACGCCCTGCTCTTCATCCCGGACATCACTAAGGATTATTTCGGAACCTACCGCGAACATTGGGGGCTGGATCTCTATGTGCGGCGCGTGCTCATTCAGCGCGAAAACAAGGAGCTGCTCCCGGAATATCTGGCATTTTTCAAGGGTGTGGTCGATACAGAAGATCTGCCGCTCAACATCTCGCGTGAAACGTTGCAAGAAAACATGGTGTTGCGCAAAATCGCGCAAACCATCACCAAGCAGGCGCTCACGCACCTTGAACGCATGGCAGAATCCACGCCAGACATGTACAAGGCCTTCTGGGAGTTGCACGGAAAGGTGTTCAAGCTCGGCTACAGCGACTTTGTGAACCGTGACCGGGTGACGCCGCTCCTGCGCTTCAATTCCTCCGCCCTGAACGCATCCGAAGACCTGACTTCGCTTGACGAGTACATCACCCGCGCAAAGCCCAACCAGAAAGAAATCTGGTACGTTGCCGCGCCCACTCGGGAAGCTGCCAAGGTCAACCCGCACAGCGAAGTGTTTCGGCGTAAGGGGCTTGAGGTGTTGTATCTCTACGAGCCAGTAGACGAATTTGCGCTTGAAACACTGGCGAAATACAAAGAATACACCTTCAAAGCGGTCGAACACGCGGACGAAGCGGTGCTTGACAGCTTCAGCGATACAGAAGAAACACCCAAGGCCGCACCGCTGTCTGGGGACGATCTGTCAGCTTTTGACGCCTTGATAGCGACGATCCGCACCACCCTTGGCGATCAGATCAAGGATGTTCGGGTTTCTCACCGTCTGGACGACAGCCCAGCCTGTCTGGTGGCGTCAGAAGAAGGCATCACTTCGTCTATGGACAAGCTCATGCGCGTGTTGCAAAAAGACGACTCCATCCCGCAGAAAATCTTTGAAGTCAACCGCGAACACCCCTTGCTACGCACCCTCATGCGCATCCACAAGGCCGACGCCACAGACCCGCAGCTCACGGACATGATCCAGAATCTCTTTGACACCACCCTGCTCCTGGACGGTTTCCTCAAAGATCCTCACGCCCTTGCCAGCCGCACCAACAAACTCCTCGAACACGCCGGTGCCTGGTACGTTGACATGAAGAAAATCTAAAGCAAAAGGCTCGAACGCCGAAAGGCAATCAGAGGAAGGGAACCTTGCTTCAAGCACGGTTCCCTTCCTGTTTATACAAAGCGATGACAGCGAGGAAGGCGGCACCGTAGGTTTCAAGTTTCTGCCTGCCAACCCCAGAGATCTGGAGAAAGGCCTCCCGCGAATCGGGAAGGACGCTTGCCATTTCGCGCAAGGTGCTGTCATGAAAGATGATATAGGGCGGAATGCTGGCTTCACGCGCTAGTCGGGTACGCTCGACACGCAGCCGCTCGAACAGCTCACCGTTGACGAGTACCCCACCGTTCGTGTCCCGTTGCCGAGGCTTGCGCGGCGGACGGATGGCCTGCTGGAGCGTCAAAAACGGCTCCTGTCCACGCAACACCGCCCAGCCTTTGTCTGTCACCTGAAGCACAGGGTATTCCGGGTCTTCTATCCGCGCCAGACCGTGTACCACCACCGCATCAATGATCCGCCGCCAATACCGCCTGTCCTTGTCCTTGCCCACACCGTAGGTCGGGAGGGTGTCGTGCCCAGTGGCGCGGATACGCTGGGTGTTCGCACCCATGAGAATATCAATGATGTGGACAGAGCCAAACCTGTTCCCACTGCGCACCACAGCGGACAGCACTTTTTGCGCGGCTACAGTCGCGTCTTCACGCTTCACATCGCCCGTGCAGATGTCGCACCCGCCACAATTGGATGTCGGCAAGGTCTCGCCAAAGTAGGACAGCAAAAACGCACGCCGGCAACTGTCCTTTTGTGTGAAATCCATCATGGTATAGACTTGCTTGACGGCGATCTGCTGCTGTTCTGCATCCTCTATCTGGTGTGCAAAACGCAAAAGCTGGGCAATGTCTCGCTGATCGTACAGCAACAGACAACGCGCCGGGTCACCGTCTCGTCCAGCGCGCCCTGTTTCCTGATAATAGCCTTCCATATTCTTGGGGAGATCCGCGTGGATGACAAAACGCACGTTGGGCTTGTCTATGCCCATGCCAAACGCAATGGTCGCCACAATGACAGGGCAGATATCCTGTCGAAAGTCTTCTTGGGTGTGTGCCCGTTCCGCATCGGGCAAGCCCGCATGATAGGCCTTGACAGACAGCCCCTTTTTCTGAAGAAACGCGGCTGTATCGTCCACATTCTTGCGTGTTGTACGGTAGATGATCCCGGATTCACCGGGGTGGTGTTGTAGAAAGGTCAGAAGCTGGGTGTTGAGATCGTCTTTAGGAAGCACCTGATAGAACAGATTCGGTCTGTTGAAGGACGCGCAAACCCGATACGGATCACGCAAGCTGAGGCGCTCTACAATGTCTTCTGCCACCCGTGGCGTTGCTGTTGCCGTGAACGCGGCTATGGGCAGATGCGGAAAGTGTTCGGCAAGTGCGGACAAGGCCAGATAATCCGGTCTGAAATCGTGTCCCCATTGTGAAATACAGTGCGCTTCATCAATCGCAAAAAACGAGATGGGGAGCGTCTTCAGGTAGTCCATAAAGCCGTGTGATCCCAGACGTTCGGGAGAAAGGTACAGCAAGTCCAGCTCGTTTGTGCGCAAGGCCGCGTACAGGGTGTTGCGTTCGGACACCGAGGTGGTACTGTTGAGGGTAGCCGCACGCAGGCCGTTGCTTCGTGCCGCGTCCACCTGATCTTTCATGAGCGAGATAAGGGGGCTTATCACCACACACACCCCCTCCATAAGAAAGGCGGGGAGCTGATAGCACAACGACTTGCCGCCGCCTGTGGGCATGATGGTGAAGGAATCCTGCCCGTTCAAAACGCTGCGCACCACCGCTTCTTGATGCAAACGAAAGGTGGTGTAGCCGAACAGAGAGGTCAGTGTTTCAAGAAGAACAGCGTCAGAAACAGGAAGAGACATGGCAGGCCTGCGGGTAGAAGATTGCTTTGCACCAGACATACGCCATACCCGTATGCGCCTGCAACCTGCTTCACTCCACAAGCCTTGTGAGCAACACCGCGCCGTCCGTACATTCTGTCAACGCCTTTTCAAGAGCGGCACAGTTTTCATCAGGCAACAACAGTTGATACGTCGCGTCAACCCCAAAGTTTTCCGCCGCAACGCTTGCCCGAAAGGCAGGCAGGAGTCGCAAAAAAGGCGTGATGTGGGCGTAGTCGAGCACCACTTCCAGTCGAGCCGGAGACATGTGTTCGCGCACGGGCAAGGTTTCGAGTCCTTGTCTGACCATACCCTGATACGCACGGACAAGACCGCCGGTACCAAGTTTGATGCCGCCAAAATACCGCGTGACAACCGCGCACAGCTCACCTGTTCCGCTGTGCAAGAGCATGGTCAGCATGGGGCGCCCTGCGGTGCCGTGCGGTTCGCCGTCGTCGCTGTACCCCACTTGCCCGGTCTGACCGGGGGGGCCAGCCACAAACGCCCAGCAATTGTGCGTTGCATCAGGAAACGCACACTTGATGCGCTCCACAAACGCCTTTGCCGCTCGCGTGTCCGGCGTGTGTGCCAGACTCACGATAAAACGACTGCGCTTGATGCTCTCCTCATAGCTGTGCAAAGCGTCAGGAGCAAGGTCTGGGATGGGATAGTTCATGATAGTCATGCTGTAGCGTCCATGGGGAGCAGGGTCAAGCCCCTCTCACACCAGCCCCTCAAAAAAAAGACGCGAAAAAAGCAGTTTTCTCTTTACAAGCGCAGCCGAATTCGGTAAACAGGAATTGTTCCTGATTATCACCAACAAAGAGCTACCACGAGTAGCCTTAACCACAAGGAGTTTTCCATGAGCAAGACCCAAGAAAATCTGATGAACGCATTTGCTGGAGAATCTCAGGCCAACCGCAAATACCTTGCTTTTGCCAAACAGGCAGACAAAGAAGGCAAACCGCAGGTAGCAAAACTCTTCCGTGCGGCTGCTGAAGCTGAGACGATCCACGCGCACGCGCATCTGCGCAACGCCGGACACATCGGCGACACCACCGCGAATCTGAAGACAGCTATCGAAGGTGAAACCTACGAATTTACCAAGATGTACCCTGAAATGATCGCCGACGCCAAAGCCGAAGGCAACACCGCTGTTGCCAAGTATTTCGAAATGGTGAACAAGGTTGAAGAAGTACACGCCACCCTGTACAAGAAGGCTCTTGAAGACCCGACTGCTATTGAAGGCGTTGACTTCTACATCTGCTCTGTCTGCGGCTACACCCACGAAGGCCCCTGCGCCAAGTGCCCCGTCTGTGGCGCTGCCGCATCTGTTTTTGTGAAAATGGACTAAAACGAATAAGAGAGGGGCAGAGGAACCTTTCTGAAAAAGAGAGCCACCCCCTTCCTCTTCCCTTCCCAAAACGTTTCCAGGCGCAACAAGGCGCAACAAAAAAACGGAATCACTGCCAAAGGTGATTCCGTTTTTTCGTTCAGATTCTTTTACAAAGCTCTGTGCGCCGTGAACGTCATCCGAGGCTCACGGTCAAAGGGCTTAGTTTCCCTCTTTCACCACCAGCGGGACAAAGCCGGCTTCGCGGACGGCTTTTTGACCTTTGGCGGGATCAAGAAGGTATTTGACGAACGCACCAGCGACACCGGTGGGCTGTCCGTTGGTGAAGAGATACAGCTCTCGCGCAAGAGGCCACTGTCTGGACAGGGCAGATTCTGGCGTTGCCACAAGATCCCCGATGTGTAAGCCCTTGATTGTAGGCGTCATATAGCCGATACCAACGTAGCCGAGGGCGTTGCGGTTTTTGGCGACAATCTGCACAACAGCTCCGTTTGAGGCCTGAAGCAGCGCTTTTGGCATGACCTTTTCACTCTTCATGACCAGCGATTCCCATGTCTCGTAGGTGCCAGAGGAGGTGTCACGCGAAATGACCACAATGTTGGCGTCCGCACCGCCGAGTTCCTTCCAGTTGGTGATCCTGCCAGCGTAAATATCCTTGAATTGTTGCAGGCTGAGACTTGATACAGGGTTTTGGGGATGCACAACCGGCACCAGCGCGTCAACGGCAACAGGGATGCGCACAGGCTTGATCCCTTTCTTGACCGCAAGTTCTGTTTCACTGGACTTGATGTCACGCGAGGACATGGCAATCGTTGCCAGACCGTCAATGAGCGCTTTCATGCCGTTGCCGGAACCGCCGCCAGACAGGGCGATGTCCACACCGGGATGAGCCGCCATGTAGCTTTCTGCCACCTTCTGCACGATGGGCAGTACCGTGGTGGAACCGTTGATGACCAGTTCATCGGCTGCATAAGCCTGCATCGGAAACAGCAGAGCGAGAAGCAAAAGCAAACGTTGCATCAGAAAACTCCTTTTAGATGCGTCATCCGGCTGTTTGCCGGAAACTTGTCCGAACCGCGCCCGGACAACAAGCACACTAGACGCGCCTCGTGTCGGTCTGGTTACGAAAAACAGAAACACTGGTGACAAATGAAGCGTTGTGCGCCACCTGATTGTCACATTGGCTTCATCTTTTTGTCACGCAGGCGCGGTACAACACGCTTGTATCGAGGCATACAGGCAAACAAAGGACAGTGCCATGATAGCTGACGCAGCTACAATTCTGGTTGTTGAAGACGAGCAGGATATACGCGAACTGCTGGTCTATAATCTGGAGCGGGAAGGCTACACCACCCTTCAGGCCAAAGACGGCAAGGAAGGACTGGAGCGTGCCAGGAGTCGCAAACCCGACTTGATCCTGCTCGATCTCATGTTGCCCAAAATGGACGGGCTGGCGGTGTGTCGGGAACTGGAACGAGACACCGAAACCGTACACATCCCCGTGATCATGCTGACCGCACGGGGTGAAGATGTGGACAGGATTCTGGGCTTTGAACTCGGCGCGGATGATTATGTGGTCAAACCGTTCAATGTACGCGAGCTACTCTTGCGGATTCGGGCTATCCTGCGGCGTCAGGTACAGGCGGAACAAAACCCCGTCCACACCAGACACGGGGTCAGCATCAACCCCACAGCACACAAGGTCACGGTGCTTGGGCACGATGTGGAGCTGACAGCGACAGAGTTTCGTCTGGCTGACGATCTCTTGCGCAACGCCGGGCGGGTACGCACACGAGAAGAACTGCTCGCCGCTGTGTGGGGTTATCAGTTTGAAGGGTACGCCCGCACGGTGGACACCCACATCAGGCGACTGCGCACCAAACTCGGTGTGAGCGCAGAAATCATTGAAACCGTGCGCGGGGTTGGGTACCGCTGCAAGGAATAACATGCACAACACAACGTTCAAGACACGGATTTTCCTTTGTTTTCTTGCTGTCATCCTTGTGACAATGGTGTTGCCGGGCGTGTATGTCCGCCAAGACATCAAACAAGACGGCATTGAAGAAACCATCCGTTCCGCACAACGCGAGGCCGCGCTCATCGCACAGATTTTAGGAGCGAATCAAAGCACGGACAACGTGACGGCTGTGCTGACTGATCTGGGTACGCGCCTTGGCTTTCGCATCACCTACATCGGCCTTGACGGCACGGTGCTGGCGGATTCTGACTCAGGACAACACAAACTGAGCGAACTCGACAACCACGCGGATCGTCAGGAAGTCATTGAAGCCTTGCACGGCACAACTGGCGTGAGTATCCGGCACAGCAACACGCTAGACGCAGACCTTGTGTATGTAGCGCTTCCGTTTGCGGCGGTGGGAGAACGCCCCGCCGGACTCATCCGGGTGGCTGTACCGCTCAAGCGTGTGGAAGAGCGCATCGCACTGGCAGAATCGCAGTGGTTTGGCATTCTGGCCTTTGCCCTGTCCGCACGGCTTGAACGGTCGCTGAAGGAAATGATCCGCGTGGTGGAGGGGATCGCCGCCGCTCCCGCTGTTTCTGAAGAGGTCGAAGCGGGCGTGTCGCACCCTGAGCAAGCGCCTGTGGTGCTCAACCGCCGCCGCCTGCACATTGTGCCGGGGCGGGAATTTCGACGGCTGGCTCGTGCGGTCAACGACATGGCAGACCGCATTGAAGACGATCTACGGACGATTGCAGAACACAAGGCGCAACTTGAAACCATTCTGGACAGCATGGATGAAGGTGTCCTTGTCATCGGTGCGGCTGGACGCATCCGGCTGGTCAATCCTGCGCTGGTGCGCTTCTTCCCGCAGACTGTCCACGCGGTGGGACGGTTGCCGGTTGAAGTGTTGCCGATAGCGGAATTGCAACAGGCACTGGACGAACTGCTTGCCAGACCGCTCTCCTGTTCGCTTGAGGGCGCTGTGCAGGACAGATTGGTGTCCACGCTGGAGGTCGAGCCAACGCACGATACCGTCTTTAGTGTCCACCTGATCCGCCCCCGGTGCGCTGTCAACGGCGTGCTTGCGGTGGCGGTGTTCCACGACGTGAGCGAAACAGCGCGCCTCTTGCGGGTACGCCGCGAATTTGTCGCCAACGTGTCCCACGAGTTGCGCACCCCGCTCACCGCCATCACAGGGTACGCCGAAACACTCAGAGACACCCCGCCAGAAGACGCGGCTACCTGCGTGCGCTTTGCAGAAATCATTCTGCGCCATGCAAGGCTCATGGGCAGTATGGTGGAAGACCTGCTCAACCTTTCACGCCTCGAAAGTGGCGCTGTGCCGCTAAGCCCCGTACCGTTGCGGGCTTCGGTGGTGGTTGCGGAAGTGGCAAACGCCTGCCAGCCGCTCTTTGTGGCGCGCAAGTTGAGCCTTGTTGTTGCGGTGGACACCACCGTCATGATCCGTGCGGACAGCCATTTCATCGCGCAAGTGTTTCGCAATCTGCTGGAAAACGCCTGCCGCTACGCCCCGGAAGGCACCGCCATCACCGTGACAGGCAAGACGCACCCCGGCGCGCACGATGAGGGCGAAGCGCTGGTTGTCTTTACCGTCAAGGATGAGGGGCCGGGGATTCCCTCTTCCGCGCTCACCCGCGTGTTCGAGCGGTTCTATCGGGTCGAAAAGCACCGGGGCGGCGCTGGTGGGGGTTCTACAGGCCTTGGTCTTGCCATCTGCAAGCACATTGTGGAGCGACACAACGGTCGGATCTGGGCTGACGCTGGCCCTTGTGGGGTGTTTCACTTCACCGTGCCGAGCTGTTGAGGCAACGCGCTATCTTGTAACACCTGTCACACAGGGAGTTTTTGCATGTCCGAACCCGTCTCTTCACAGCACAAAATGACCGCGCACAATGTCGATTTTTTCTACGGCACCGTGCAGGCCTTGCACGGTGTGAGTCTGGATTTTCCCGAAAAACAGGTCACCGCGCTCATTGGCCCCTCCGGTTGCGGCAAGAGTACCTTTCTGCGCTGTCTCAACCGCATGAACGACCTTATCCCCGGCACCCGCACCAGAGGGAGCATCACGCTTGACAACACAGACATCAACGCCGCTGGCTTCAACGTGGTGTCTCTGCGGCGCCGGGTGGGCATGGTGTTTCAAAAACCCACGCCTTTTCCGAAAACCATTTTTGAAAACGTTGCCTACGGGTTGCGGATCAACGGTGAGAAGGATGAAGCGCTCATCGCCGACAAGGTTGAGGAAAGCCTCCACCGTGCCGCGATTTTTGAGGAAGTGAAAGACCGTCTCAACGCCTCGGCACTCGGTCTTTCCGGCGGACAACAGCAACGCTTGTGCATCGCACGGGCGCTTGCTGTGGAGCCGGAGGTGTTGCTCATGGACGAGCCAGCCAGCGCCCTTGACCCCATCGCCACCCAGCGCATCGAAGAAGGCATCCATGAGCTGAAGAAACAACTCAGCATCGTGATCGTGACCCACAACATGCAGCAGGCTGCGCGTGTCTCCGATCGAACCGCGTTCTTTTATATGGGAAAACTCATCGAATGCGACAAGACAGAAACCATCTTCACCAAGCCCTCTCTCAAGCAGACTGAAGACTACATCACCGGGAGATTTGGATGATGCCTCTGCTTTTGAAACACGCTGTGTTTCAACGCATCTTTGTGGGAAAAACAGGCGTTTGCAACCGTTTAGTGTAAAGGAGTCCTCATGCTTCAGCAAGAAACCTTCATCCACCAGCGTCTTGACAGCCTGCGCACGCGCCTGCTCACGATGGGCGCAAAGACGCAACAAGCTCTTGATGACGCGAGCATGGCTGTGCTCAACAAGGATCTTCCCCGTGCGGCTGCCGTTCTTGATGGGGATTGCGAGATCGACGCGCTTGAAAACGAGATCGACGAGGCCGCCCTCACCTGTCTGGCGCGTTCCCAGCCTGTGGCACGAGACCTGCGCTTCATCATGGCCTCTGTGCGCATGGTGCTTGATCTGGAGCGCATCGGTGATGAAGCCGTGACCATTGCCGAACGGGTCTTGCTCTCAGAAAACCTGCTACCGTCTTCCATTGAAAAAGAACTGACTGACCTCATGGTTCGTTCCAGAGAGATGCTCCACAGCGCGCTTGAGGCCTTTCGTGAGGAAGACGCCAACGCCGCTTTTGCCGTCAGCCGTTACGACGACGAAACCGCCCAGCTCATGGTCACCATTTTTCAGCGGATCATGCAGCAGGTGCAGGAACAGCGCGTGGATGCCTGGGATTCCATGCACCTTATCCTCATCACCCGCGCCCTTGACCGCGTTTGTCGCCGCGCCGAAAACATCGCCGAGCACACCTATTTCATGATCGAAGGCATCAGCCTCAAGCACTGCAAGAATCGGTAGCTCCGGCATACAACAACAGGACTGCGCCATGTCGAGTGATTTCAGAGAAAAAAGTGTTCGCGTTGTGCTCACGGGGGTGGCGTTTGTCTCGCTGCTTTCACTTGCGGGCATCATGCTCTTCCTGTTCATGGAAGGGTTGCCGTTGTTTGCGGACTATCCGGTGGGAAAATTTCTGTTCGGGCTGTTGTGGTACCCGACAGCAGAACCGCCGGACTTCGGGATTTTCGCGCTCATTGCGGGTTCGGTGGCGGTGACGTTGCTGGCCTCTGCCCTTGCGGTGCCGCTTGGCGTCATGACAGCGGCCTATCTTACTGAAATAGCAGGGAGCACCACCCGGCGGATTGTCAAGCCCTTTGTGGAACTGCTCGCCGCGTTGCCGTCGGTTGTGATCGGCTTTTTTGGCATGGTGATTGTCGCGCCAGCGCTTCAGGATCATTTGGGGGCGAATACGGGGCTGAATCTCTTCAACGCCGGACTCATGCTCGCTTTTATGAGCGTCCCGACCATCTGTTCGGTGGCTGAAGACGCGCTGCACGCTGTGCCCCGCACCTTGCGTGAAGCCTCGCTTGCGCTGGGAGCCACCCGCTGGGAAACGCTCGTCCGCGTGGTCATCCCCTCGGCACTGTCTGGCATTGGCACGGCGGTGATGCTTGGCATGTCACGCGCCATCGGGGAAACAATGGTGGTGCTCATGGTCGCGGGTGGCGCGGCTATCTTGCCGACATCCTTGTTTGATCCTGTGCGCCCCATGCCCGCATCCATCGCAGCGGAAATGGCAGAAGCGCCGTTCCGGGGGGATCATTACTTTGCGCTGTTCGCAACCGGGATCGTCCTGTTTCTCTTCACCCTGCTCTTCAACATGCTGGCGTTTCACATTGCGGAAAAACACAAGCAGACTGGCTCTTCCGGCTTGTAATCCACCCCCCTTCAGTACGCAGTAATCAGTACGCTCTAAAAGGATGTACCATGTTCACATTCGCTTCTAGACAGCACAGGCAGACGCTCATGTTCGGGATGTTGCGTCTGGCGGCTGGTGTCAATGTTCTGGCGCTGCTTGGGGTCTGTGCTTTTCTGATCTGGAACGGAAGCCCCGCCATTTCATGGGAATTTCTTTCAGAATCCCCCCGGCGTATGATGACTGAAGGCGGCGTCTGGCCGTGTATTGCGGGCACGTTTCTGCTCTCGTTCGGAGCCATGCTGCTGGCTTTTCCGCTCGGCGTGGCCTCTGCGGTCTACCTGCACGAATACGGCGGCAACAACACCTACACCCGTGCGCTCCGCCTTGGGATCAGCAATCTTGCGGGGGTGCCGTCTGTGGTTTTCGGCCTGTTTGGGCTGGCGTTTTTCGTCACCTTTCTGGGGATGGGGGTCAGTCTGCTGTCCGGGATTCTGACGCTTGCGGTGTTGACCCTGCCTGTCATCATCAACACGGCTGAAGAAGCCCTGCGACAGGTTCCTGATGCCTGGCGGGAGGCCTCTCTTGCCCTTGGTGCGAGCAAGAGCCAGACCATCGCCAGGGTGGTGTTGCCTGCTGCGGTGCCGGGAATGCTCACCGGCGCGATTCTGGGACTTGCCCGCACGGCTGGCGAAACCGCGTCGATCATGTTCACCGCCGCAGTCTTCTATACCCCCCGGATGCCCGATTCTGTCTTCAGCGCGGTCATGGCTCTGCCCTACCATATGTATGTACTCGCCACCGCTGGAACCGAAATCGAAAAAACCAGACCGTTGCAATACGGCACGGCTCTTGTCCTGCTTGCCCTTGTCCTTGGCATGAACCTCATCGCCATTCTCATCCGCGACAGAATGCAACGCGCTCGGACTTGAACACCCCCGGGTTATCGCCCTCCACCGCCGCCTAGCAACTCTGCGAGAACACCAAGAGCGCAGGTGAGGGCTTCGCGGGTGCGGACGCCACCAAGCGCGAGACGGACGCCTTGTTCTAGTGCGGCATGGCTGAGGGCAAAATGGGCACTGTCTGCGACAATGATACCGCGTTTCCGAGCCGCTTCGGCAAAGGTAGCGGCTGACCACGGATCAGGGAGTCTGAGCCAGCAAAAAAACCCGGTCGTGCGCGTTTCAAGGCGGAATCCGTCCAGAAGGCGCCGCGCCAGCGCATTACGAGCCGCAGCTTCTTCACGCTTGGCACCAAGCACCCGATCAGCGGTTCCGTCGCGTAGCCACATCGTTGCAAGCTCTGCCATCAGCGGCGGTGCCATGGAAATGGTGTACGAAATCGTGCGCTCAAGCTCATGATACGAGGCTTCTGGAGCACACAGATAGGCAATGCGCAAGCCCCCGCTCAAAGCCTCACTGGTGGAGGCAATGAAACAACAACGCTCTGGCGCCAGCGTTGCAAGCGGCGGGAGACTGTGCGCAAGCGAGAGCGCGTACACGTCATCTTCAATAATCATGATGTCATACTGCCGACAGATCGCCACCAGCTCATGCCTGCGGTATTCAGGAAT
>JAVVPW010000003.1:0-14598 GCA_036655575.1 Bilophila sp. | reverse complement strand
GCGCGAGGGTGGGGTTTTGACACGTCGGCATCAGGTACAAGCCCTTCACCGCGCCGATCCGACAAGCCGCCTCCAGCGCATCCGGCAACATCCCGCTTTGATCCATCCGAATGGGCGTCAGATTGAGGCGCAGACGTCTGGCAAGCTGCTTGAGCAACGGATAACTGAGCTGTTCTGCCGCAATGCGATCCCCCGGATTGAACAGCGAAGCCAAGACCGTGAGCAGAGCGTGTTGCGCACCCGCACAGACCAGCACATTGTCCGCTGCTACAGCCAGACCATGCCGTGCAGCCCAGAGCGCGCCAGCTTCCCGGTGCCGCAACAGCCCGCGTGGTTGCTGGTAGCTCGTGAGATCCCCAAGGTCTGCGTACCGTGCCAGATCCGCGACAGCTTGATTGAGGTTGGGATTGAGATACTCAAACGGTGCGATGAACCCCAGATCGTGCATCTGCCCGGATTCCCCGAACACATCCACATCATGGCAGGGTGCTGTGACAAACGTGCCTCTGCCCGTCACACCCACGGTCAACCCCCGTTGTGCGGCCTCGCCATACCCGCGACTCGCCGTCCCGATGGTCACCCCCAGGGCTTTTGCCAGTTCGCGGTGCGTGGGCAAAGATTCACCGGGTGCCAGCACGCCTGTCGCAATACCCTCTGCAATGGCGTCTGCCACCAGCATATAGAGGGACGCCTCAGGGTGCTCTCTGCCCTGCGCTTCGTATAAGTGTAACAGCTTCATCCTGTTTGCCTACTTGCAGGCATACGACTTGTCAACTCCATTGTCACCATGACAATCCCTATTGTACCGCCCACGAAAAACATTGTGCCCTCGTAAGCCGAAGCACTCCCCTTGTTCACGCTGAACTGCTAAAGCAGGTGTCTCAAGGCGCATTACATTTCTCCGGGATATCCCGGTTAACAGTAAGGTAAGGAGTCACGATCATGGAAAAAGGCACGTTTCAACTGAAAAGCGGTCTGGCGGAAATGCTCAAGGGCGGCGTGATCATGGATGTCACCACCCCTGAACAGGCTAAAATTGCGCAGGAAGCTGGCGCTTGTGCGGTCATGGCGCTGGAGCGCGTTCCTGCTGATATTCGTGCGGCTGGGGGCGTAGCACGGATGGCTGACCCTTCCATTGTGTTGAAAATCATGGATGTGGTCAGCATTCCGGTCATGGCGAAAGCCCGCATCGGACATGTGGTTGAAGCCCGCATTCTGGAACAGCTCGGCGCAGATTACATCGACGAGAGCGAAGTTCTCACACCAGCAGACGACTGCTTCCATATCGACAAGCGTGATTTCCGTGTCCCGTTTGTCTGCGGTGCGCGCAATCTCGGTGAAGCTCTGCGCCGTCTCGCTGAAGGCGCTGCCATGATCCGTACCAAGGGTGAACCCGGCACTGGAAACGTGGTTGAAGCTGTCCGCCATTGCCGTCTTGTGCTTGGTGAAGTCCGTACCCTGTGTGCGTTGCCTGAAGAAGAAGTCGCCAATTTTGCCAAGGAACACGGCGCACCACTGGAGCTTGTACATCAGGTGCGGGCTGCTGGTCGTCTGCCTGTTGTGAATTTTGCCGCTGGTGGCATTGCCACACCTGCTGATGCCGCGCTCATGATGCAGCTTGGTTGCGACGGCGTCTTTGTCGGTTCCGGCATCTTCAAATCCACCAATCCTGCGTTGCGCGCTAAAGCCATTGTCACCGCTGTGACGCATTATCAGGATTACAAAATTCTGGCGGAAATCTCCCGCGACCTCGGCGAAGCTATGCCCGGACTCGAAATCTCCACAATCCCCGCTGAACAACGGATGCAGGAACGAGGCTGGTAACATGAATCCTTCCGATTGCGTGGCACAACACGGCAACGTGACGCAACACGGCGATGTGACGCAACGCGGTGACGTGCCGCAACGCGGTGAGGTACCGCAACGCGGCGATGTGCCGCCTTGCGTAGGCGTGCTGGCGCTTCAGGGCGCTTTCCGGGAACACGCCATCGCGTTGCAGCGCTGTGGTGCCACCGTTGTGGAAGTCCGCACCGCACAGGATCTGGAAGGACTCGGCGGTATTGTGCTGCCCGGTGGCGAAAGCACGGTCATGGGCAAGTTGCTTGTCGAAGGGGACATGCTGCAACCGCTCCGGGAGCTGTGCCTCTCTGGGGTGCCGGTCTTTGGAACGTGCGCGGGGCTTATTCTGCTGTGTACGGACATTCTCGACCACCCAGAACAACCCGGCCTGCGGGTTCTGGACGCTTCGGTACGGCGCAACGCCTTTGGTCGGCAGAAAGAGAGCTTTGCTACAGAGCTGAGGATTGATCCGTTCCCGTCAGCTTGTACGCAGACCCCAGAGCCACCCATGCCAGCCGTGTTCATCCGTGCCCCATTGCTTGAGCGCACAGGTTCACAGGTGCAGGTGCTGGCTCGTGTCAAGCAGTACGGAAACGGCGCTGTAGCGATCCGACAAGGCAACATCCTTGCAACCTCCTTTCATCCTGAACTGACAGACGACCTGCGCCTCCACCAGTGGGTTGTGGACACGGCACGCACGCTCTAACGTCTTTTCACGTTGAAAAGGCTCTGACAGGTCATTCACCGCCCAAAACAGGTCGCACCGCAACACTTTCGTTGCGGTGCGACCTGTTTTTTTTGCCTTTATAGGCTCACTTCCCCCAGTGGACAGAACCCGGTCTGAGGACGTATACAAAGGAGAGGCACCCTTTGTGCATCGCGTTTGCGGTGTCGGGTGCGTCTTGTGGAGGAACCTATGCGATACAGGCTTTTGTCAATGCACCTGCTTCTGATGCTCTGCCTTGGCGGATGCTTCGGGCAGTCTTCACCGGTCGTGCCACCACCCGCACCACCGGAACTTTCACCCGTGGCGCAGTTCATGGCATCCAATACCCCCGGTGCCACCGCCTTGATACAAGACCCTGCTTTTGGCGGAGAAGTACGGGTAACACTTGAAGATTCTTTCCTTTCTGCCGCAGGAGAAACCTGCAAGCGTGCGACCCTGCTTTCAGATCAGCACGAAGCCGAAATCGTTGTCATCTGTCAAAACACCGCCGAGCCTGACGCTGCATGGAAGCTCATGCCCCGCGTCTGGGGTCGCGGTATCCCTGCGCCGTAGAGCAGATTCTTTTTGAAGCGTACCGCGTTGCAACGTGCATCTGCTCTACGACTTTTGTACAGGGCGGGGTACACGGTTTGTGCTCTTTGAGGATGCCTTGCCCTGCTTTTTTGATTTCTCGACTTTCTTTGCGCGGAGGTGCGCTTTGTATCCGCTTTGTAGACTCGTTCTTTTGGTCTTGATGTGTCTTGTCCCGATGGCAAGTCTCGCCGCTCCAGCCGCCGCTCCAGCTCCAGCCGCCGCTCCCGCAGCTCCAGCCGCTCCCGCGATCCCGGCAACGCCGCTGACTTCTGAGCCAGCCCCTTTTGGCTCGAATCTGTTTCAGGGGCATTTTTCGCAGAATGCCAGCAGTTCCACCACCTTGCAGAGTGGCGACCGCCTGGTTGTGCGTCTTTGGGGCAGTCGAACGCTGGATGAGATTCTGCTTGTCGATTCTGAGGGCATGATCACCCTCCCGGATCTTGGACGCATTCCCGTTGCGGGTTTGCCGCAAGAACCCCGCGAACAGATTGAACAGGCGATCCGTAGCAAGCTCAGTGCCGCTGGCGCCGCAGGGGTCGAGGTCTACGCCCGCCCTCTGGACACGCAACCCGTTTCGCTGTTCGTGACAGGCTTTGTGCCGCGCCCCGGCAACTACACGGGAACGCCTTCAGACACCATCTTGTCCTTTCTGGACAGAGCAGGCGGCATCGACTCCAAACGGGGGAGCTACCGGGCTATCCGACTGCTGCGTCAGGGTGCCGAAGTGGGGACATTTGACCTCTATCCCTTTGTCTTGAAGGGCGAAATGCCGCATATCCGCTTTCAGGACGGCGACACCATTGTGGTGGGTGAAAAAGGCCCCTCAGTGGTGGCTTCCGGTGAAATACGCAACACCGCACGCTTTGAATTTAAAAAGGAAAACGTCACGGGTGCCGCCCTTGCGGATCTTGCCGACCCGCAATCACGCGCCTCGCACGTCAGCCTGATCGGCTCACGCAACGGTGCCCCCTACAATCTCTATCTTCCCTTGCGCGAATTTCGCACACTCCGGCTGGAAAGCGGGGATCAGGTGCGTTTCTTGGCAGACACCCCCGGCGACACCATCATGATTGAAGCGCAAGGTGCCATTCGAGGCGCGTCGCGCTTCCCGGTACGCCGCAACGCCCGCCTGCGTGACATCCAGAGTTACATCGCTGTCGAACCCGACCGCGCTAACCTTGGTGGCCTGTACATCAAGCGCAAAAGTGTGGCTGTCCGCCAGAAAAAGGCCATTGAAGACGCCTTGCGCCGCCTTGAACAAAACGCCTATACCGCCACGTCCGCAAGTTCTGATGAAGCGCAGATCCGTTCCAAGGAAGCAGAAATGCTCTCCAATTTCATTTCTCGCGCTCGTGATGTGCAACCTGAAGGCGTTGTGGTTGTGGGTACCAAGGGAAACATTGCGGATCTCGCGCTGGAAGATGGCGATATTATTGTCATTCCAGAAAAAACAGATGTGGTGCTCATCAGCGGTGAAGTGATGATGCCCCAAGCCATTGTCTGGAATAAAAACAAGGATCTGAACGACTACATCCGTGGTGCAGGGGGCTTTAGCAACCGGGCGGACACCTCCAACCTGCTCGTGCTCCGCCCAAGTGGCGAAGTCTTCCCCAACACCTCACAAATCGAGCCGGGCGATCAGGTGCTCATCCTCCCCCGCGTCGAATCCAAAAGCCTGCAAGCTGTCAAGGACATCTCGCAAGTGCTCTATCAAGTCGCTGTCGCCTGTAAAGTCATTTTGGATATTTAACGGTGAATGAGCGCGGTGCCCTTGTGGCGCTACCCCGCGCTCAACGCCTTGCAGCGGAGGAGACGGAGGCGAAGACCTGAGTCTTTGCCTCTGTTTTGCCCGAGAGGGGGGAGTCTTACAGAAAGGATGCGGTCAAGATCGCGCTGCACGCTTGCGCGCAAGGACAAACCACTGTCCGCTTCCACAACCGCCCAGAACGGCTCGTCAAGCCCTGCCCCGTGGACTTGGGTGAGCAGATCGCAGCGCGTCCCAGGGCGGAGTGTGGCGTAGATCCCGGCCTTCATGTGCAAAAGAGAGGTCAGCGCACCAGCCGTGCGGTAGCGTGTCGGCAACCCAAGCCGGAGCGCAAGCTGCTCTGCAATGACAGCGCCACGCAGCTCATGCCCGTAATGGTGCGGCAACATGGCCGCAGGGGAGTCCATCTTCCCCAGATCATGACACAACGCCATCCACACCCGCAACGGATCTCCAGCCACCGCGTCCATCATCTCCATCAGGTGCGCGAGTACCGAACCGGAATGGTAGGCAACTGGCCCTGCTGGAATGTCCGCAGCCTTTTCCAGTGGACAGAGCCACGGCGCAAGACACCCGCCCTCGGCAAGCACCGCAAGCCAGCGCGAGGGTTTGGGCGCGGCAAGCGCCTTGTGCAGTTCTCGCCCGATCCGTTCTGCCGGGAGAGACGCGAGCAGAGAAGACGCCGCGACCGCCCGCATCTGCGCGATGCCCTCCGGGTGTACCGTAAAGGCAGGCCACTCACAGGCAAACCGAGCCAGCCGGAACACGCGGGCAGGATCATCACAAAAGCTGGTGGGAGAAGCAGGGCGAAGCACCCCCGCCGCCAGATCCGCAAGCGCGTCGGGGTGGCTGTGCAACACGCCGTTCGACTCCAGCGCCAGCGCGTTGATGGTCAGATCCCGCCGCCTGAGATCCGCCTCCACACTCCCTGCCAGCGGCGTATATTCTTGACCCTCCAGCAGAATCACGGAAACCGATTTTCCGACCTTGCGGGCAGAGGGATTCCGCTGTAGAAAGGTTGGAGTATCCACAGCAAACGAAAAATCGTACTCACGGGGAATCCGCCCCAGAAGCCAGTCTCGCACGGCTCCACCCACAAGATAGGTTCGGATCTGCCCCGACCGGTTCGGATTGCACATGATGAACGACTCCCTTTTCCGTCAAAACGGATGCTTGCGCCTGTTGCACGAGGGTATCCCCCCTGCGCCAGATTCTGTCTGGCCTGCTCCTGGCGTGCCGCCTTTGCCCGCCGAGCCGTTCTCACCCGCTGCACTGACAGCTTCGGCATTCTGGCCTCAAGAACTCCCTTCGCCTGTCTTTTCCTCGCCGCACCCTGCCCCTGATCCTGACCCTGATCCTGAAGAGCACCCGTCCCAAAAACCGTATCCCTTTCTGAACATCTCCCTGCCGTCCGGTGGCACGCCAGAAAAAACAGGCCTTGCGGCTCCGTTGTACCTGTGTGGCTCTGCTACTTCAAGTATGGATGTCGCCCGTAGCCTCATCGCAGCGGATCAGCTTCCGGTCTGGGGGAGTGTGCTTGCGTTGCAGCAGAGCAGCGGACGGGGGCAGTTGGGGCGATCGTGGGTTTCGCCACAGGGCAATGTCTACGCTGCCTTGCGGCTTCCGCTGTGTCCACCCTTCTCAGAGACAGCCGCCGCACCGGCAATGGGGGGACTCCTTGCCGAGGCGCTTGCAGGGCTAGGGTTTCCTACCCACATGAAATGGCCCAACGATCTGCTCCAGAAGCACGACGGCGTGTGGCGCAAGGTGGGCGGGATTCTGCTTGAAGAACGCGGCGCACGCGGGTTGGGAAAGACGAGCCAGCGCGCACAAAGGGGCGCACCCGCCTCACTGGTAGCCGGAATCGGGCTTAATCTGCATTCGTGCCCTCCAGACGCGCTTTTGCGCGCACAACGGGCGGTATCTGCGGGCTGTCTGACTTCTGAGAACGGTTTTTTATGGGCTGGTTCGCCGCTCACCTTGTGGGCGCGACTTGTGAGCCGGCTGTTTATCTGCTATGTCGAACAGATTCACGGTAAAGAAGACGGAGCGTGGCGCGAAATCGCAGAACGACGCCTCGCCTTTGCCGGACAAACTGTCATTGTGATAGACGGCCCCGGTGACAACGACTGTCAGCGTGGCGTTCTTGAAGGACTGGATCGTTCAGGGGGATTGCGCCTTCGGAATGGAACCGACTTCACTCTTTTTCATTCTGGAAGTCTTCAGCTTGCCTGAAGCTAAAACACACTCAAAAGGTTGAAAGCATGGTCGCCAAGACGTTTGAACAGGTACTGGACGAAGTACGGGGCAAACCCATCCTCGTAGCCAACCGGGGCATTCCGGCACGTCGAATCTGTCGGGCCATTCGTGAGCGTTTTGCTGCCGTGCCCGTGATGACTGCCACCGACATCGACAAGGCCGCGCCCGCTGCCTCTGCGGCGCAGGAATTGTTGTTGCTCGGTTCGGATGCACGCGCCTATCTTGATCTTGATCTCATCATCGCCAAGGCGAAACAGCGCGGCATCGTAGCCATTCACCCCGGATGGGGCTTTGCGTCTGAAGACGAACGCTTTCCGCAGAAATGCGAAGAAGCCGGGATCATCTTCATCGGCTCTAAAGCCGACTCCATGAATCTGCTCGGCAACAAGGTGCAAGTGCGCAAGCTCGCAAAACAGCTTGGGATTCCTGTTGTTCCGGGTTCTCTCGGCGCGGTGGACATTCCCGAAGCCCGCAAGGTTGTGGACGAAATAACCCTGCCCATCATGCTGAAGGCAGAAGGCGGCGGGGGCGGACGGGGCATCTTCCTTGTGCGCGACAAGAGCGAACTTGAAGACGCTTTCTTCAAGGCCTCGGCTATGGCGCAGGCCTCGTTTGGCAACCCACGGCTGTATGTCGAAAAATATCTGGAATCGGTGCGTCACATCGAAATTCAGGTCATCGCCGACCAGTACGGCAACGTGTTTGCCTTTGACGAACGCGATTGCTCGGTACAGCGTAACCACCAGAAGCTGGTGGAAATAACGCCTTCGCCGTGGTCAGGCATCACGCCAGCATTGCGCGAACGTCTGAAGGAATATTCCCGGATGCTGGTGCGCGAAGTGGGCTACTTCTCCCTCGCAACCGTGGAATTTCTGGTCACTCCCGCTGGCGAACCGTTCCTTATTGAAGTCAACACCAGACTGCAAGTGGAGCACGGCATCACAGAATGCCGCTACGGAGTTGACCTTGTGGAAGAGCAGATCGCCGTGGCTTTCGGCGCAAAACTGCGCATGACCGAAGGCGAAACCTTGCCTTCGCATGTTGCCATGCAGGTGCGCATCAACTGCGAAGACCCCCAAAACGGCTTTGCCCCCAACTCAGGACTCGTGACCCGCTACGTCTCGCCCGGTGGCCCCGGGGTGCGGATCGACTCCAACATCTCCGCTGGGTACGAATTTCCGCCGAACTACGATTCTGCGGGTGCCCTGCTCATCACCTACGGGCGCGACTGGCAAAAAGTGCTCGGCATCATGGGGCGCGCCCTCACCGAATACAGCGTGGGCGGCCTGAAGACGACCATCCCCTTCTTCCGGCAGGTCATAAAGCACCCGCTGTTCCGCGCCGGGAAGTTCGACACAGGGTTCATTCCTTCTGCGCCAGAACTGATGGTGTACACAGACCTTGCCCCGGAAAGCGAACGCATCGCCCGCCTGCTCGCGGAAATATCCGCCAAGGGGTACAATCCCCATGTGCAGCTCGGCGAATACCGCACGCAAGACACCCCGCGTCTGCCGCGCCAGCCCGTGGTGCTCCCGCCCATCGACCCGAAACGCCGCAAGGAAGACTCGCCCTACCCGCACGGCGACCGTACCGCCCTGCTCGACTTTGTGCGGGATTCTCAGCGTGTCCACTTCACAGACACCACCACCCGCGACAGCACCCAGTCCAACAGCGGCAACCGCTTCAGGCTGGCTGAAGACGCGCTTGTCGGCCCCTATCTTGACAACTGCGGGTTCTTCTCGCTTGAAAACGGCGGGGGTGCGCACTTCCACGTTGCCATGATGGCCAACATGACCTACCCCTTCTCCGAAGGTCGTGCCTGGAACAACTTTGCGCCCAAGACCCTCAAACAGATTCTGGTGCGCTCGACCAACGTCCTCGGCTACAGTCCGCAGCCGAAAAACCTCATGCAGCTCACCGGCGAAATGATCTGCGAACACTACCAGATCATCCGCTGCTTTGATTTCCTGAACCATGTTGACAACATGCGCCCGTTCGCTGAAGTGGTCATGAACCGCAACGACGTGGTGTTTGAACCGGCTATCTCCCTGTCATGGGCGAAAGGCTTTACCATTGACCACTATGTGGATGTAGCCAAGGCCATGCTCGGCATGTGTGGCTCGGTGACAGGCCAGGGCGAAGACGCGGCCTCGCGGCAACTCATTCTGGGGCTGAAGGACATGGCAGGGGTGTGCCCACCCCGCTTCATCAGCGCCCTCATCGCGGCTCTGCGCAAACGCTGGCCCAGCCTTGTGCTGCACTACCACCGCCACACAACAGACGGTCTGTTCGTGCCTTCCGTGGGTGCCGCAGCCAAAGCCGGTGCCCATATTGTGGACACCAACCTTGGCGCGTGTGTCCGCAGCTACGGACAGGGTGACACGCTTGCCACAGCAGCGTACATTGAAGAAGAGCTTGGCCTCAAGACCGCGCTGAACAAAGACATGGTGCGCGACGCCAACTTTGTGCTGAAGCAGGTCATTCCCTACTACGATCGCTACTGCGCACCCTACTTTCAGGGTGTGGATCACGATGTGGTGGAACACGCCATGCCGGGCGGCGCAACCTCGTCCTCGCAAGAAGGCGCGCTGAAGCAGGGCTATATCCATCTCTTGCCCTACATGCTGAAGTTCCTCGCAGGCACGCGCAAGATTGTACGCTACCACGACGTGACACCCGGTTCACAGATCACATGGAACACGGCGTTTCTGGCTGTCACTGGCGCCTACAAGCGCGGTGGGGAAGAGGAAGTCCGCTTCTTGCTCGGCGTGCTGGAGCGGGTCAATGAAAAGCCTGAAGCCGAACTCAGCGAAGGCACAAAGAGCGCTCGTCTCACCCTGTATCAAGATTGCAACGACGCCTTCCGCAATCTCCTGCTCGGCAAATTTGGCAAGCTCCCGCTGGGCTTTCCTCCAGACTGGGTTTATGAAAGCGCCTTTGGCAACGCATGGAAACAGGCTCTTGCGGATCGCACCGAACAGTCACCGCTCGAAACCTTGCAAGACATCGACATTGAGTCCGAACGCAAGGCCTTCCGGGACATGATCAAACGTGAGCCAACGGCGGAAGAACTGGTCATGTACCTGAATCACCCCGGTGACGCGCTCAAAACCGTGCGCTTTCGCGCAACCTACGGCAACCCCAACCGCGTGCCTCTGCCTGTCTGGTTTGAAGGCTGCGCTCTGGGCGAAGAAACCAGTTTTGTGGATTCGGCGGACAAGCCCCATCAGTTCCTGCTCATCAGCATGTCGCCTGTCAACGACGCTGGGGAATCCGTGGTGCGCTATGTCCTCGATTCGGAAATCTTCAATCAGATGGTGCAGGTTGCACCGCCCAAAAGTGGCGGCCCGCGTGACACCGTTAAGGCCGATCCGACCGATCCTTGCCAGATCGGCGCACCCAGCAACGGCGACCTCTGGGTCATGTATGTACACCCCGGCGACATTGTGAAGGAGGGCGAAGAACTCTTCAACGTCTCGATCATGAAACAGGAAAAGGCTGTGCTTGCCCCGATGGCAGGCATTGTCAAACGTGTGCTGAAGACGGCAGATTACAAGGAAACCCGCCAGATGGTCACGGTGCGTGAAGGCGAACTCATTGTTGAACTAGGCCCTGTGCCGCGCCTTTGTACCAACGAAGCGTGTAGCCGACCGCTCCCCTTGAGCGACATTGGGTTCTGCCCCTACTGTGGCGAACGTCTGGCGTAAAGCCTCTGGCAACGCAAATCCCTGTTAGGGGGACATTGTCCCCCTAAGCCCCCTCAGTGTGGGGGAGCGGAAACGATTTTGACTGCGGCGTGTATTCAGAGAAAGATTCTTTTCAATTGCAAGCAGAGTGCAAGGAATTTATGATGCATAAGACTCCTTCCGCAACCAAAAAACGACAAAGCGAGGTTCCGGTGGAAGATACTGTCAAGCGTCTGGTGCTGACCGGCGCAGATATCGTAGGCATAGGTGAAGACGCCGAACTGCTCGTCGGCGGCAAGAACTACAACACAGCGCTCATCAGCCGGGTTGCGGGTGTCCGTATCCCGCAATTCCGGGCTATTTCCTCAAGAGCTTTCCACATTGTTCTTGATGAATGCCGGGTCTGTGGCGCCCTTGTGCGTACCAAAGTTGACGAAGCCTATTCCAGAATCGACTGGACATCAGAAGAAGTGACGCAAGATCACGACTTCCTGACCACGTTTGTGCGCACCGCCGCCGCAGACATCCGCGCCGCCAGCGAAGCTGACCCGACCCTGCCGCGTATCCGTCTGCGCACGTTCATAAACAACGTGGTGGATGGTTTCGCATCCTCTCAAGAAGACATCGACCAGTTGCGCAAGCGCTCTGTCATGGTGCAGGCCGCCATCTTGTCCGCGCCGCTTCCCAAGGAAGTTGACGACGCTGTGCGCTCTGCCTATCACGACATCTGCACAGAAGCCGAAGCGGCTGACGTGCCGGTGGCTGTGCGTTCCTCCGCTGCGGGTGAAGACTCGCGCAAGAAAGCCTTTGCCGGACTTCAGGACACCTTCCTCAACATGGTGGGTGATGAGGCTGTTTCGCTTGGCTACCACTGGGACTGCGCCTCAGCCTACAACCTGCGTTCCATGATCTATCGGCGCGAGGCCATTCTTGACGCTCTGACCCTGTCTGAATCCACGGGCGATGAAAACCTCTCGGTGCAAGCCAAGAAAGAATGGGCTATTGAGAACACCTCCTTGTCCGTGTGCATCATGCGCATGATCAACCCTGTTGTCTCCGGTACCGCCTTCAGCGCGGACACCGCCACCGGTTGCCGGGGCACGGAACGCAAGGATCTCGTGAGCATCGACGCGAGCTACGGACTCGGTGAAGCTGTTGTTGGCGGCATGGTCACCCCGGACAAGCTCTATGTCTACCAGAAGGACGACGGCAGTGAAGTTGTCGTGCGCTTCATGGGCAGTAAAACCGTCAAGATCGTCTACGACGAAAACGGCGGCACCAAGCAAATCCCCGTGCCCTCCCGCGAGTCCATGCTCTGGGCTTTGACCCTCACGCAGGCCGAACAGGTTGCTAAGGGTGTGCGCTCTGTGAGCAAGGCCTACGGCGGCATGATTATGGATACAGAATTCTGTATCGACTCCAAGGGTGTGCTCTGGTTTGTACAGGCGCGCCCAGAAACCCGCTGGAACGAAGAATTTGAGCTGCACCCTGACACCATCTTCATGCGGCGGCGTGAAGTTGAACCGAAAGCCGCTGCCTCTGCCGAAATCCTCTTGACAGGCAACGGGGCTTCGCGTGGTGCCGGACAGGGCAAGGTGCGTTTCCTGCGTTCTGCGCTGGAACTGAACCGCGTTGGCAAGGGTGAAATCCTTGCCGCCGAACGCACTGATCCTGATATGGTTCCGGGGATGCGTGTTGCGTCCGCTATTCTTGCCGATGTGGGCGGCGACACCAGCCACGCGGCGATCACCTCCCGCGAACTGGGCATCGCGGCTGTCATCGGTATCCAGAACCCCATGGGTCTGCAAGCGCTAGACGGCCTTGACGTCACCGTTGACGGCACCAGAGGCCGCGTGTATCGGGGTCTTCTCCCGCTGCACCATGTGGGCGGAGAAATGAACGTTGCGACCCTCCCCGCCACCAAAACCCGTGTGGGTCTGGTGCTTGCGGACGTGGGACAGGCGCTTTTCCTCTCCCGTCTGCGCACTGTGCCGGATTTTGAAGTCGGTCTGCTGCGTGCGGAATTCATGCTTGGCAACGTGGGTGTCCACCCCGCCGCGTTAGAAGCCTTTGACAACGGCGACATCGAACGCCTCGCTCAGATCAAAATCGACGAACTGGATTCTCGTTTGCGCAAGACCATTCGGGAACAGCTCGATGCCGGGCTGGTGTCCCTTGATCTGCGGTTGCGCGAACATGTGGGGAACATCACCGGCTACACGGAAGAACTCACCAAGCTCTCGAAGAAAGACGATCTGCGCAATCCTGAAGAGATCATGGCGGTGTATCGCCGGATGCGGGAAGTGGAAAAGCTGCTTGATGACACCACCGAACGCGCCGCACGCTACTACACTGTGCTTGAAACCTCTGCGGATCTGGCAGAGCATGTGCGCGTTATCATGGGACATCAGGACGAATTGATGACACTTCTCGGCGACACCCCAGAAGTCAAAGCGCGCCGTGCGGCCATTGAAAAGGAAGTCAGCGATCAGGTCAGCTACGCGGCTCTGAACCCTGCGGTGCAAGAAACCCTCCGTCAGATTGCGGCGTTGCGTGAAGATGTGGGCGCACGGTGTGGTCTGGCGCGAGAAATCGCCGCGTTGCGCTCCATCCCCGGCGAAATAGGCACACTCATTCGCGCTCGTGGACACAAAAACGGACGTGAGCACTATGTGCAAACTCTTGCCCAAGGTCTGGCACTCTTTGCTATGGCCTTCTACGGCAAGCCGATTGTGTACCGTACCACAGACTTCAAGACCAATGAATACCGCAACCTCCTCGGCGGGATTCTGTTTGAAGAGCACGAAGACAACCCCATGCTTGGGTATCGCGGTGTCGCCCGTGACATCCACGATTGGGAAATCGAGGCCTTCAAGCAGGCTCGGTCGGCATACGGTGCCCGCAATCTGCAACTGATGTTGCCTTTTGTGCGCACGCTCGAACAGGCGCGCTCCATGCGTTCCTATCTGGACACTGTACACAATCTGCGCAGTGGCGAAGACGATCTCAAGATCATCCTCATGTCCGAACTGCCCTCCAACGCGATTCTGGCGCGTCAGTTCATTCAGGAGTTTGACGGCTTCTCCATCGGTTCCAATGACATGACACAGATGGTGCTTGCGACTGACCGCGACAACACCAGCTTGTCACACATCTATGATGAAGAAGACCCCGCCGACATCTGGGCTATTCTGGTGACGATCTTCACCGGACAGAAGTACAACAAAAAGGTGGGCTTCTGCGGACAGGGTGTGGCAAACAGTCAGGTTTTGCGCGGTCTGGTGGCTATTTCAGGGATCACAGCAGCCTCAGTCGTGCCAGACACCTACTACCAGACCAAGCAGGATTTTGCGGCTGTTGAAGCGCTGAACATCCCGGCTTCCGGTCTTGGCAAGTGGCTTGGTGAGCAGCATCAGGCCAAGTTGTGTGCCTTGCTCGAAAAGACTGGTCATGCCGATGCCGCCAAGCTGGTAGCAAACCCGGTCGAGATTCAGGGCTGGTATGATCGTGAGCTGAACCGTCTGCACTCTGAGCTGCGCGACAGTCTCACTGGAAGCCGTGAAGCTGTGGCGCGCAAGGCGCTGAAGACCTTCCGCGCAACCTTCCACAAGCCCGTGATCTACGCGGCTTGGGGCTGGCACGAAACCGTTGAGGATGCCCTCCATCAAGCCGGTTTCGCAACCTTTGACGACCAAGCCGCCGCTCTGGCTGCACAGCGGACGAAATAAGAGGAAAGGCAAATCGGGGGA
>JAVVPW010000002.1:13359-30073 GCA_036655575.1 Bilophila sp. | reverse complement strand
CCCTGGCAGGAGCGCCTGGGCGAGCGCTTGTGCGGGTTGTCGGGCATGCAGCGGGCGTTTTTCTGCAACTCCGGTGCGGAGGCAAACGAAGCCCTTATCAAGCTGGCGCGGCGCTACATGCAGCGAGTCAAAAACACCGAGGCCTGTGAGATCATCACCCTTGAAGGCGCGTTCCATGGGCGGACACTCGCAACCGTTGCCGCAACCGGGCAGGAACGCTTTCAGGATGGCTTTGCACCCATTCCTCAAGGCTTTAAAACCGTTGCGTGGGGGGATCTTGACGCGCTTGAGGCCGCCATTACCCCGCAAACCGCTGCGGTGCTGGTGGAAATCGTGCAGGGTGAAGGCGGTATCCGTCCCATGCCCGAAGCCTACGCCAAGGGGATTCAGGCGCTTTGTCGCAAGAAAGGCGTCCTGTTTCTGGTGGATGAAGTGCAATCCGGCCTGTTCCGTACAGGTCGCCCGTGGGCGTTTCAGCATTTTGGCCTTGAGCCAGACGCCTTCTCGTGCGCTAAAGCCCTTGCCAATGGCTTGCCGATGGGCGCCATGATGACGACAGATGACGTGTCTAGAGGCTTTGTCACCGGGAGCCATGCCACCACCTTTGGAGGCGGTGCGCTGGTGTCTGCTGTGGCTTGCAAGGTTGTGGAGATCATGCGCCGGGATCGCCTTGACGAACGCGCTGCCCGCCTTGGAACCGCGTTCATGGCGCGCCTGCAAGGTATTGCAGAACGGCTGGGAAGTGCGGGCATCGGCATTAAGGAAGTGCGCGGCATGGGGCTTATGATTGGGGTACAACTGACCGCACCCGGTAAAACGGTCTGGGAACAGCTTCTCAGACGCGGTTTCATCGTCAATCTGTCGCACGACACGGTGTTGCGTCTGCTTCCAGCGCTCAACATTGCTGAAGCGGATCTGGACGCCTTTGCGGTGGCGCTTGAAGACATCCTCCAGCAGGAACAGACACGTTCTAACGTCTAAAAGGCGAACAACATGCTTGTTGAACATTTCAAGGACTGGCAAAAATACGACTTCGGCACAGAATGGCGGGCGGTGATGCGCTGGCTTGAAGCGGCCTGGCTGCAAACACAAGACAGCCGGACAACGGGGCTTGGGACACCACTCTCAGCAGGTCAGCATCTGGATCTGTCTCCAGGGGAACACCATGTGAATGGCTGTACTATCCATGTGATGGCAACCACATCACGTCTGCACGACGCTACCTGTCTCTATGAAGTACACCGGCACTTTTGTGATGTGCAGATGGTACTGGAAGGAGAGGAATGGTTGTACAACACGCCAGTACACGGCGTGCAACTTGACACGTTCAATGAAGGCAGAGACGTGGGCTTTTGCACCCACCCCCCAATGGAAGCGACACGCTTGACCTTGCGCCCCGGCATGTTTGCGCTGCTCTTTCCGTGGGACGTGCATCTCCCAGCCATGGCTGTGGACAACACCCCGACACCGTTGCGAAAATGCGTTGCCAAGATTCCACTGGACACGCTCTCGCACCTTCTTATCTCATAACAAGCCACACAACCTTTCATGCTCAAAGGAAAAGGACTCATTGATGGATATTTTTGATCAAGCGCAAGAACTTGAGCGTCTCGACCGCGAAACAGCCTTACAGCGCGCTCGCGCTTCTCTGTACCGCGAAGGCCCAGAGTGGATCAATGGAAAAGCCTGCTGCCGGGAATGCGGCGACCCTATCCCGCTCAAACGCATGGAAGCTCTGCCCGGCGTTGGGCTGTGTCTTGCTTGTCAAGAAGAACGCGAACGCGACGACGATTAGAGCAGAGTAACTTTGAGACGAATAGGCTCAAAGTTACTCTACAAATCCTCTTCAGAAGGTCACCATGACGACAAAAGCCCTTTCTTGCCGAACCGTTCCCCTTGGGCCAGTCCCGCGCTGGTTGCTGGGGGTTCTGCTTGGCGTGCTCACCTATGCGGCGGCTTTTGGGTTGCGCCTTCTGGAATGGCCTTCGTGGCAGGAAGTAGAATTTCGGCTGGGGAATGAGATGCTCCTTGCCACACACGACGCTTACCACTGGCTTGCTGGTGCGGAAGGGTTCGAGTTTGGAACAGGCCACCCCATGTCCGAGCTGTTGCGGATTCTCGCGCTGCTGGTGGGTACAGATCCCGCGCAGGTTGCCTTCTGGTTGCCGCCGGTCATGGCCAGTTTTGTGGCCTTGCTGGTTTTTGCGTGGGCGTGGAGCATGGGCAGTATGGAAGCGGGATTTTGTGCCGGGGTGCTGGCATCGCTCGCCCCCGGCTTTCTCGCCCGCACGCTCTTTGGGTATGCGGACACGGATCTGGTCACGCTTTTCTTGCCTCTGCTCATCAGTCTGGCACCGGGCTGTTGGGTCATGGCGTATCTGCGCCACCCGCTGGCGTTGCCCTTTTTGTGGACACAGCGCTGGACAAAGCGCCCTGTGCCCATCGCGCTCGACGCCCCCGGACACCTGCCGCACCGCCTCATCGCTCCGGTCTGGATTCTGACCTTTGGCGTGAGCGGTCTTCTTGGCTGGTGGGCGCAAGAATGGCATTCGATGTTTCCCTATCTGGTGCGCTACAATGTGGCGCTCCTTGGTGGTATGGCGCTGTTGCTGGCTCGTGCTGGCGAACACCGCACAGCACTGCTTGCCGCTTTGGTCTACGCCCTGCCTACCCTCGGCGGGCTTCCCGGTTTGCTCCTGCCAGCGGTGCTGCTGGTGGCGCTCCTCGCCCGGTTGCGCTCGGTCGTGTGCTTTTTTCTCAAGCCCGGTACCCTGCTTGTTCTCTGCCTGCTGACGGCGTTTTTGCTTGTCGATCTTGAAGTTCTCAGCACCATGTTGCACCATGTGCAAGGCTATCTCAAACGTGCGGGCGACACGGTAGCCACGGGAAGCCCTGATCCACTGGTCTTTCCTTCTGTCGCGCAGTCGATCATTGAGATTCAGGATCTCACGCTGTCTGAAACCCTCAATTATTTTCACCCGTGGCAACCTATTGCCATTCTGGGGCTGATGGGGTTCTTGCTGGTGCTGTGTGCGCGTTCTGGGGCGCTCTTTTTGTTGCCGTTGGCGGTTCTGGCGTTGCTCAGTACCAAGATGGGCGGGCGGCTTGTCATGTTTGGCGCCCCTGTGATCGCTCTTGGGCTGACGTTGCCGGTGGACTGGCTGGCTTGTACGCTTGGTGATGTCCGTGCCACGCGCACAAGGCGTGTTGTCGCGCTTTGCTGTGCGTTGACGTTGCTCGTCCTCTTTTTGGTACCGGGGTACAGTGCAGCGGCATGGACGTTCTGGCTTGAGTTGCACGATTTTCGTTATGTGGTGCTTGGCTGTCTGCTGACCATGTTTGTGATCTGGATCGGACGGCAACAAGGCTGGCGCACCACCCGCTTTCTGGATTCCATCGGCCCGCATCTGGTGTACCGCTCTGCGGCGGTCATTTTGATGCTGGTGATTGTGGTGCCGCCGCTGGCGGATCTCATTCCAGCGCTCACCCACGGCCCTATCCTCAACCGCCGCCACGCCGCAGCCTTGCGTTCGGTGCGCACCACCACGCCTGAAGACGCGATCCTCTGGCACTGGTGGGATTGGGGGTACGCCGCGCACCATTTTTCACGCCGCAAGACCATTGCTGACGGCGCGGCGCACGGCGGCCCATCCTTATATCTGCCTTCGGTAGTCTACGCTACAGACGATGCCCGTTTTGCCCGACAGATCATCAAATACACCGCCTTGCACGAGAACATCCCCGGCAATGTCTTCAAGGACATGACCTCTACACAGGCCGCAAAATTGATTGCGGATCTGAGGAATCCCGAAACCCCCTTGATCAAGGCACCGGGCAAGCAGTATCTGATTGTCAGTTTTGACATGCTCAATCTGGGATTCTGGATTTCGACGTTTGGAAGCTGGGATTTTACCACCAAGGAAAGCCGAGGCTACGCCATCAGCATCGTGCCGCAACAGCTTTCGTACCGTCTGGACAAGGGCGAGGTGGTGATGAAAAAAACCGGCGTCAACGTGCCAGCCGCCAGCATCGACGTGTTTGCAGATGGGCAACTGGATCACCGCGACTATGTGACGCCGCCCGAATATTTGCCGAACAACGCCGCTATCAAGGCGTGGCGTGAAGACATCGACAGGCGCCGCAACGTCCATTTCCTCTTCAACCGCGTCACCGGGGAAAAGCTGGTGGTCGATGACCGCATGTACAACACCCTGATGGTGCAACTGCTCCTCTGCACGCCCACTGACCCCGAATTTGCTCCTTTCTTTCGCCTCATCTACGACAATGTCTTTTGTCGTATTTACGAAGTGTTATAGCGCATTTTCATCCTGAAAAGGCGCTCACAAAAAAAGGCTCTGCTGTCACACTTGCGACAGCAGAGCCTTTTGCAACCGAACTACTTTACAAAAAGCATTTCTTGATAGCTGGGGAGAGGCCAGAGGTCTTCGGGAACGAGAGCCTCAAGCTGATCGGCAAAGACGCGGACGTTGTTCATGGCAGGCAACACCACGGTGCAATAGTGGTGTGCTTCCTTGGTGTTGTTGTCCTGATGCGCCTCAAGGCTTGCTTCCAGATGTTCCAGACTTTCGCGCAGTCTGCGTAACAGCGCGTCAACGGTATCGAGCAACACCGTGTCTGGTGTGCGCCCAAGCTCGTTCAGCTCCAGACAGGCTCTGGACAATTCCTTCAAATAGCGCAACCCAGCGGGATAGATGATGGTTCTACCCATCCGAATGACCAGATTGGCCTCGGTGCTGATGGTTTTGCAATACTGTTCGATGTAGATTTCCTGACGCGCCTTCAGCTCCTGTCGAGACAAGACATTGTAGCGCACATAGAGATCAATCACTTCCGCGTTGGTGTACACCATCAGCGCTTCAGGCGTTGTGCGGTAATTGGGCAGTCCACGCCGTTCAGCTTCTTGATGCCACACATCTGAGTAGCCGTCACCATTGAAGATGACAGCGCTGTGATCCTCCATGACATCCCGAATCAGCTCTGCCACGGCGGTGTTGAATTTTTGCGGATCACCGGTACTCTTTTCAAGGCGTGTCGCTGCAAAGTCCAGCGAATCCGCCATGATGGTGTTGAGCACCACTTGCGACGCCGAAGCCGGCATCCCAGAGCCAAGGGCGCGGAACTCAAAACGGTTTCCGGTAAAGGCAAAAGGACTGGTGCGGTTGCGGTCGCCGGGGTCCATGGGCAGAGGCGGCAAGGTGTCCACCCCCACGTTCATGATCCGTTTGCCCTTGGCACACTTGATTTTGCCGATGCGGAACTGTTCCAGAATGTCCGTGAGCTGATCGCCAAGGAACATGGACATGATCGCCGGGGGCGCTTCGTGGGCACCAAGACGGTGATCGTTCGACGCGGCTGCGGCTGTTGCACGGAGCAGACCGCCGAACTTGTGCAGGGCGCGGATAGCCGCCACCAGAAACACCAGAAACATCGCGTTTTCGTGCGGTGTTTCACCGGGATCAAACAGACTGCCCACTTCAGCGTTGCCGATGGAGTAATTCAGATGCTTGCCGGAACCGTTGATGCCAAGAAAGGGCTTTTCGTGCAACAAACAGGTCAAGCCGTGCTTTTTCGAGACGTTGCGCAACACAGTCATCATGAGCTGGTTGTGGTCGATGGCAAGGTTGCCTGCCTCGTACACGGGCGCGATTTCGTACTGGCTAGGCGCGGCCTCGTTGTGCCGAGTGCGCACAGGCACGCCAAGTTTGTACAGTTCGCGTTCTGCCTCGGTCATGCAACTGAGCACCCGCCGGGGCATGACACCGTAGTATTGATCCTCAAACTCTTGCCCCTTGGCGGGCTTGGCACCAAAGAGCGTGCGTCCGGCAATGAGCAGATCCGACCGACCAAACACAAAATTGCGGTCGATGAGAAAGAATTCTTGTTCCAGTCCGGCATAGGAAATCACAGGCAACTTGGGTTCTTTTCCGAACAGCCGCAGAATACGGGCAGCCTGTTTGTTCAAGGCCTGATTGGAGCGCAGGAGCGGGGTCTTGCGATCCAGTGCAACCCCTGTCCATGACAAAAAGGCCGTGGGGATACAAAGGACAATGCCGCTGACATTCTCCATAAGATACGCAGGGCTAGTGATGTCCCACGCGGTATAGCCACGGGCTTCAAAGGTACTGCGCAAGCCGCCGGAGGGGAAACTGGAGGCGTCGGACTCGCCCTGACTCAGCATTTTGCCGCTGAATTCGGTGATCACGCCGCCATTTTCATCTGGAGACAGAAAGCTGTCGTGCTTTTCCGCAGAAAGACCGGTAAGAGGATAAAAGACGTGGGTAAAATGGGTTGCTCCCTTTTCAATGGCCCAGTCCTTCATGGTGGAAGCCACGATGTCCGCCAGCGAGGGATCAAGCTGCACGCCCTGTTCAATGGTTTTTTTCAACGACTTGTAGACAATCCGGGGCAGACGCTCCTTCATGACCTTGTCGCTGAAGACGTTACAACCGTAGATTTCCGTTGGTTTGGTGCTGGCGTAATTCAGTGGAGCAAGATCCGGCTTGTAGCTGGTGATAGCCCGGATGGCATTGCTGCGGGCGTTGCTTCCGCTCATGCAAACGTTCTCCTTGGGGGTTGTTTCAAAAGATTCCCCCTTTCTACGCCAAGTGCCTGCCGAATGGAAGAGCGTTCGGGGTGCCTTCCTGGGTGGCTCTTCCATAAAAGGGATGTCCCTTCTGATATTGTGCTTTGCAGGCAATCTATACAGGGACAAGCTCTTTACGCTGAAAAAATTCTGCGCTATAGAAAGAGACCGAATCACAAAAGCTGATTGCCTGTTCCTTCTTTGGGACAGCGCCAGGAGGTAGTTTCTTGGAACAAAAGGACATTGAATATTTTCGGACGTTGCTTGCTGGAATGCTTGAAGAAGCCCAGCATAAGGGCGATACTACGCTAGAAGACCTCACCGACAGCAATGAAATTTTTGCTGATCCGGCTGATCGCTCTTCTGCTGAGTCTGATCGTTCCTTTACGTTGCGCATCCGGGATCGAGAACGCCGTCTGATCCGCAAGATTCAGGCCGCCATCCAGCGTATGGAAGACGGTACCTACGGACTTTGCGAAGACTGCGGGGAAGAAATCAGTATAGCCCGCTTAAAAGCCCGTCCGGTTACCAAATTGTGTATCAATTGCAAAAGTCGTCAGGAAGAAGGCGAAACCATCCGAGGCGAGTGACCTTACAGGTCAATGACCTTACGGGGCAAGCCTCTACGTTTTATTGATGCAGCCAAAAGATCTTTTTGTCTGCATCATAAAGCCGTAGTGAAACGCTTCAGAGCATTTTACACTTGAAATGCTCTACGGCGCACATGCGTGCGACGCGCCGCAACGCGGCGTGGATTTTGCCGAAAACGACGTTTTTCGGCAAAATGAATTTTTGAAACGTCCAGCGTTTCAAAAATAATCTGCTCTGGGATTTTCCCTGTCAGAACCAGCCGCCGAGGGGGTAGCATGGACTGCCATGTGTTCCGCCGTCTGTGTGACGAACTCGCGCCCGCGCTCATGGGGTGCCGAGTGGAAAAAATCCATCAGCCCGCCTCAGACGTGACCATGCTCACCCTCTACGGGGCAAGCAAAGGTTACCTGTTTCTCAAGGCTGGTCGCAAGGCACCGTTTTTGTTTCTCTCGCAGCATAAGATTGCTGTGGGGAGTGCGCCGCCCGCAAGCACCATGCGCTTGCGCAAATATCTCTCGGATCGTCGGATTGTCGATGTTCTGGTTGACTGGGTGGAGCGCCGCCTTTTTTTGTCTATCAGTCCAGAATGCCACCTCTGCCTTGATCTGCGAGACGGCCCCTCGTTGCTGTTCGCACCGCTCCCGACAGTCGAGCCGCCACGCTGGCCTGATCCTGCGCACTGGCGCGAGGACTGCGCTGACAACGGCTGGCGCAACTGGCCTGTGCTGACCCCTCCCTTGCGCCGCACCCTTTCCTTACTGCCCCAAGACGAACAGGCCGCGCTTTTGCTGGATCTGGAAGCCGGAGGCGGGGATCTCTTTTTGTATGAAAGCGTCTCTGCCGAGAACCCCACCGCACCCCCGGAGCGGGAACTTTCGGCATGGCCTTTGCCGTCCCCCCACCCGGCATCTCTCGTCTCGCCCAAGGTGACAGAACGGGTGCTGGAAGACGCCCTTGCAGCCTGTGCCTTGATGGGGGAAACGCAGGTCTTGCGGGGCATGGCAACACAATCTCGCGCACAGGCCGCCAAGCCCCATCAGACGGAAGCCGCAAGGCTCGGCAGACTGCTTCTCAAGCTGGAAACAGAGCGCGACCGCCTCACCCGCATGGTGGAGGGACAAGACAGCGCGTGTGCCCTGCAAGCAAGGCTCTATCTTTTTGATCCCGACGAAAAACGTGCGACCGTTGTGCTTGATCCCCTTGGAGCTGAAGAGCCTCCACGCACCCTCCGCCTCAATCCGCGTCTGACCATCCGCGAGAACATGGCTGCGCTTTTTCACACCGCAGGGCGGGGCAAGCGCGGCCTTGAGCACCTTGAAAAACGTTTTGCCAGCGTGCGTGACGAACGAGCACAAGCGGAACAGGCCGCCCTTTTTGCGCAGGCCATGAGTTCTGCCTCTCCCGCTTCTGCGCCGGTGGCACCAGTGCAGACCCGCACGTCTCGCACTTCTGAACTGCCTAAAAACGTGCAGCCTTTTCGGAGTTCTGACGGGTTTCTTATCTTGCGGGGGCGCGACGCAAAGGGCAATGCCCAGCTCCTCAAGCTGGCCTCGCCGAACGACCTCTGGATGCACACTGGTGGCGGGCCGGGTGCGCATGTGCTCATCCGGCGCGATCACGCCGCACAGGAGATCCCCGTTGCGACTCGCACCGAAGCCGCCATCCTTGCGGTGCTCAAAAGCTGGCGCAAGGACGAGGTGCAAGTGGATGTCATCGCCGCGTTTGCCAAATATGTACACCCCATCCGTGGGGCACGCCCCGGAACCGTCCGCATCGACCGTGCCGAACCCGCCATCATCGTCACGCCTGACCCCTCGCTTGAAGAACGACTTGGGGGATAAGGGAAAAGACAGATTCGGGTTATGCCATAAAAAGTTTTTGTAAGGCTTCGTACAGGCCTTGGGCGTCCAGTCCGAGCTGGCGGCGGAGCAGGTTTTGTGCGCCTTGTTCGATGAAGGCATCGGGGAGTCCAACGCGGTGGATGCGTTGCCCGCGTAAGGCGTCATGGTCGGCGAACAGTTCGAGAACAGCGGAGGAAAAACCACCTGCCAGCGCGTTTTCTTCAACCAGCAACAGGCGGTCAAAGCGCTTTGCCAGTTCGAGAAGCTGCACTTTGGGCAAGGGTTTGACCCAGCGGGCATCAAAAACAGCGACCTTGCGGCCTTCCGCTTGCAGGCGTTGTGCCGCTACGAGCGCCGGAAGCGTCAGACTCCCCACCACCAGCACAGCGGCGTCCGTGCCGTCTTGCAACAGTTCGCCTGTGCCGAGTGGCAGTCCGGGCAGGGACAGCAGCTCGGTGACATCAGGCAAAGCGCACCCTGTAGCCGTGCCTCTGGGGTAGCGAAGCATCATGGGTTTCCCCAGCTTGAGTGCCGTTATCATGGCGGCCTGCAATTGCGCTTCGTCACGGGGCACCACGATGTGCAGGTTGGGGATGTGGCGCAGAAACGAGAGATCGAACGCGCCGTGGTGCGTGGGGCCGTCTTCACCAACCAGCCCAGCGCGATCCAGACAGAGCGTCACAGGGAGGTTCTGGATGCACACATCGTGTACAACCTGATCGTAGGCACGCTGGGCAAAGGTCGAATACATCGCCACAAACGGGCGGTACCCTTGCGAGGCCAGCCCGGCGGCAAAGGTGACGGCGTGTTGTTCGCAGATCCCTACATCCGCGAAACGAGTGGGGAAATGCGCCTTGAAATGTCCGGTTCCGGTGCCGCTCGACATGGCGGCGGTGATGGCAACCACGCGGTCATCTTCTTTCGCCAGCCGACACAGGGTGTCGCCGAACACATCGGTGTAGGTGGGCGGCGCGTTTTCTGGACGCGGTTCGGACAGCCCGGTTTCGATGTCAAAGCGTCCCAGACCGTGAAACCGCGAGGGGTGCGCTTCTGCGGGTGCGTAGCCCTTGCCTTTGCGTGTCAGGACATGGAGGAGCACAGGCTGATCGTCAATGGAGGCTGCCATCCGCAGGTGCCGTTCCACCGCTTCGATGTCGTGCCCATTCACGGGGCCTATGTAGTTGAAGCGCAAGGCCTCGAACAGCATTCCCGGCGTGAACACGGTTTTCAGACTGCGGTGCGTGCGGTGGGCGTATTCCGCCATTTCATCGCCGATGCCCGGAATGGACTTGAGCCAGTCCTTGACTTCCTTGCGCATCCGCCGCGCCCAGCCGCGCTCCATATTCCGACTCAGAAAGAGCGACAAGGCACCGACATTGCGCGAGATCGACATTTCGTTGTCGTTCAGCACCACAATGAGGCGCCGTCCCATGTCTCCGGCCTGATTCAGGCCTTCAAACGAAAGGCCGCCCGTGAGCGAACCATCCCCGATGACAGCAAGAACATGGTGCTTTTCCCCGGCAAGATCCCTCGCCATAGCCATGCCAAGGGCGGCGGAGATCGACGTGGACGAATGCCCGACGCCGAAATGATCGAACGGGCTTTCTTCCCGCTTGGGAAAACCGCTGATGCCTCCAAGCTGGCGCAAAGTATGGAATTGTTCAGCGCGCCCGGTGAGCAGTTTCCAGGCGTAACTTTGGTGCCCCACGTCCCAGACAAGTTTGTCAGCTTCCGGGTTGAACACGGAAAGCAGCGCTAGCGTCAGCTCCACCACGCCAAGAGAGGGGGCGAGGTGTCCGCCGTTGGCAGCGACCGTGTGGATGATGGTCTGGCGCAGTTCCTGAGCCAGCAGTTCTTTTTCCGCAAGCGTCAGACCCGCCACAAGAGCAGGGTGGGTCAGGCTGGAGAGCAGGGGGGTACCGGGTGCCGTTTCATTCATAAGGTCGTGCGTCCTGGAGCTGGTTGCAACATGGCGTCAAGACAAAGACGTCTGGTACAGACTAGCCCCGGAAGGGGGTTTTTGCAAATTCGAGGCGGTTCATTTTTTCCGATCAACGAGCATGAGCGCGAGACCTCGGAGGAAGGCGGCGTCCGTACCGTCAAGGTGATCGAGGCTTTGCACGGCTTGCTGTGCCAGCTCCTGCGCCAGCTCCTGACTGCGTTCAAGCCCGATGAGCGAGGGGTAGGTGGTTTTGCCCATGTCGGCATCGCTCCCTACAGGCTTGCCGAGCGTGGCGGTGTCGCCGGTCGTGTCCAGAATGTCGTCCACAATCTGGAAGGCCGCACCCAGCGCTTCGCCGTATTTGAACAACGCCGACAGCTCGTCGTTTGAGGCTCCCGCAAGCAGGCCGCCGCTGACGCAGGCGACTCGGAACATGGCGCCTGTTTTGAGCGCGTGCAAGTGTTGGAGTGTTTCTTGCGACAGCGTTGTTGCGCCGGTGCATTCCATATCAAGAATCTGCCCGCCGACCATGCCGGAAGCGCCAGCCGCAGCCGCAACGTGCGCCAGCGCCGTGAGCACCCGATCCGCAGGGATAGCGCCCTGTGAGCTTGAGGCAAGGCCGACAGAGGCCATGAAGCCGAAGGCGTCCGTCAGCAGGGCGTCGCCCGCAAGAATGGCGGTGGCTTCATCAAAAGCCTTGTGGCACGAGGGCTTGCCACGGCGCAGGTCGTCATCGTCCATAGCGGGAAGGTCGTCGTGGATCAGCGAATAGGTGTGGATCATTTCAAGCGCCCCGGCAAAGGGCAGGACGGTTTTTTCTGCCAGTCCGAACAGGGACGCCGTGGACAGGCAGATCACCGGACGCAAGCGCTTGCCGCCCGCCAGCAGGCTGTAGTTCATGGCGTTTTGCAGGCGTTCCTGCATGGCGATGGGGGCAAGGCAGGTTTGTAGCCAGTCGGCAACAAGCAGGCTCCGTCTGTCAAGAAGCGCTTTAACGGCGGTCGGTTCCATACAAGTGTTCATCGTTTTTTCCTGTCCTTCAGCACGGTGTTGTCCTCTGCTGGTTCGTCTTTAGAGCATTTTGCTAGTGTCTGTCGTAGCCTCTTCAGCCGTTGTCGTGAATGGCTCCAGTGTGCCTTCTGCGGTGAGGATGCGGACATCGTTACGCGCTTTTTCCAGTTGTTCCCGGCAGGTACGCGACAAGCCGAGTCCTTCTCGGTACAGATTGACGCTCTCTTCAAGCGCCAGCTCACCGCTTTCTAACGTGGTGACGACTTCTTGCAGGCGCCGCAAGCGGTCTTCAAAGGTCAGCGTTGCAACTTTTTTCGGCATAGGTACCTCATTTTTTGAGATCACGGATGGCGGTTACGCAAGCGTCTGCTTCGCCGTCGTGCAGCTTTACCGTCAGACTGCCACCTTGTTTGAGATCCGTGATGCTACGGATAAAGTGCCCGTCCGGGGTGAGCGCAAAGGCGTACCCGCGTTCGAGCGGACGATCGGGGTTCAGCGCGGTGAGCTGAACATGCAGGCGCTCATGGCGGTGTTCCAGCCGTTCAAGGTGACGCAAAAAAACGTCAGACAGGCGCTGTGCCGCGAAGTCGAACTGTTGTGACTGTCTGGCAACAACAGTCTGACCGTGTTGTTGCAGACGCTGATAGAGATTCTGGAACTGTTCTTCACGTCGTTTAAGTCCGCGTACCGGAGAGAGCCATGCCAGTGCGCGTTCCTGCTCGTGCAAGCGTTTTTCTTGTCTGTCGATGCGGCTGTGCAGGGCGCGAATCCCTTTCATTTCAAGCTCATCAAGGCGCTGTGCGTACCATTCCCGTTCAGGCCAGAGCAACTGTGCGGCGTGGCTTGGGGTTGCGGCGCGGACATCTGCCACCATGTCAGCCAGCGAGGTGTCCACCTCATGCCCGATGCCCGCAAGAACCGGGATGGTGGAGTGGAACACGGCGTCAGCAACCCGTTCGTCATTGAACGCCCAGAGGTCTTGCAAGGAGCCGCCGCCTCGGATGAGCACAAGCACCTGTGCCCATGCGCTGGCGTTTTCTTTGCTGATAGCCTCGACAATGCGCGGGGGTGCGTCGTCGCCCTGAACAGGGACGGGGTGGATGCGCAGTGCTACGCCTGTACCGCGATCGCTTGCGATGCGCAAAAAATCCTGAATAGCAGCCCCGGCAGGCGCTGTGATGACGGTGACGCGCAAGGGGTGTTCCGGCAAGATCCGTTTGCGCTCAAGGCGGAAATACCCTTTTGCCTCAAGGGTGCGGCGGAGGGCTTCGAGTGCCAGATGGAGTTGGCCTTCGCCGTTGTCTTGTGCAAAATCAACCACAAGCTGGTAGCCGCCACGGGGGGCGTACACTGTGAGGCGTCCGGTACAGAGGATCTGTTGCCCGTTGTACAGGGTCTGCGCAAGGCTTATGTGCGGGCCGTCTTCAAACACTTCACCTGTCAGCGGATCAAAGGCTTCCCGTTCTTTCTGACCTCCTTTGAACCAGACGCATTGCAGTTGCGCGCTCTCGTCTTTCAGCGAAAAATACACATGACCCGAAGCCGGACGCGAAAGATTGGTCACCTCTCCCTGAACCCACACATACGGAAAACCACCTTCAATGGCGCCGCGTATCCGTTCCGTCAACTGTCGAACTGTGAAGATCAAGAGCGTGCCTCCGGCGGCGGGAAGGTCATGAAAACGGGTGTGGCGGCGGGCAAACGTCCTGAAGGTGAGGATGGGGCAGGGGAGGAACCTTTTTCAGCATGGTTTCTCCCCTGCCCCCGCGTTGCTACACGCCCCAACAGCTCAGGACATTGGTGCGCCATGTTTTGAAGGAGGAAAGGAAGTCATTGAGGGGAAGTTCGACTTTTTCCCCGGTTTTGCGGTTTTTGGCTTCGATGATGCCGCGCCCAAGGCCTTTCCCGCCGAGCACAAGCTGCATGGGCAAGCCCATCAGGTCGGCATCCTTAAACTTGACGCCGGGGCGCTCTTCGCGGTCATCAAGCAGAATCTCAAGCCCTTCAGCCGTGAGGAGAGCGTACAGCTCCTCAGCCTTAGCAGAGACATCGGCGTTTTTGGGATCGAGATTGAGGAGTTGCAGGTCAAAAGGCGCGAGCGGCGGCGGGAAGACAATGCCGTCCGCATCGTTGTTCTGTTCGATGCAAGCCGCAACCACACGAGAAACGCCGATACCGTAACACCCCATGATGATAGGCTGTTCTGTGCTGTTCTCGTCAAGATAGATGGCGTTGAGCGCGGTGGAATACTTGGTGCCGAGCTTGAAGACGTGCCCGGCTTCAATGCCCTTGGCAAGGCCAATGGGCTTGCCACAATGCGGGCAGGTGTCTGTTGCCGTGATAGCCCGCAGATCCGCGTACACAAAATCGGGTACATCGCGCTCCAGATCCACATGGACAAGGTGCGCGTCCGCAGCGTTGGCACCGACAATGTAGTCTGTCGCGCCCATCAGCTCGTGATCGACAACGATTTTTCCGGCGGTAAAGCCGATTGGCCCGGCAAAACCCACCGGGGCGTGCGTCCACAGGGTCACTTGTTCGGGGGAGGCCAGCACGGGGTCATCGTTGGCATGCAACAGGTTTTTCAGCTTGATTTCGTTGAGTTCCCGATCGCCGCGCACCAGCGCCGCCACAGGTTGCCCATCGACAACATAGATGAGGGTCTTGATGAGCTGCGAGGCTGGCGCCTTCAGAAAGGCGCAGACTTCCTCAATGGTGTGCTGCTCTGGCGTGGCAACGGATGCAGCGGGTGCGCAGGCGCTTTTTTGCGCTGTGGCAGGCGGCAACACAGCGGCACGCTCCACATTCGCAGCCCAGTCGCACGCGGTGCAATAGGCGATGGTGTCTTCACCTGTTTCGGCAAGCACCATAAATTCATGGGAGAAATTGCCGCCGATCGCGCCAGAATCCGCTTCAACCGGGCGGAACTGGAGCGCCATGCGACTGAAGATCCGCTTGTAGGCCTCGAACATGTTCCAGTAGCTCTTGTCCGCGCCAGCGTCATCACGGTCAAAGGAATAGGCATCCTTCATCATGAACTCGCGTCCGCGCATCAGGCCGAAGCGGGGGCGTATTTCGTCACGAAACTTGGTCTGGATCTGATAGAGATTCATGGGAAGCTGGCGGTAGGAACGCACTTCACCCCGGATGAGATCGGTGATGACTTCCTCATGGGTCGGGCCGAAGCAGTAGTCGCGGTCGTGCCTGTCCTTGAAGCGGAGCAGGTTTTTTCCGTAATGATCCCAGCGTCCAGACTCCCGCCACAGGTCGGCGGGCTGCACGCAGGGCATGAGGATTTCTTGCGCACCCGCTCGGTTCATCTCCTCACGGACGATGTTCGAGGCTTTGGTGAGTGTGCGCAAGCCGAGCGGCAACCATGTATAGATGCCAGACGTAAGTTTGCGAATCATGCCCGCACGGATCAACAGTTTGTGGCTGATGACCTCGGCGTCGCCGGGGGCTTCTTTCAGGGTGGGAATGTACCATTGGCTCCAACGCATAGATGTACCTCAATGAAATTTTTGGGGACGACGCAAAAGGCGCGGCAGAACCATACTCCGTATGCCGTCAAAAGGCAAAAGGCGTCTCGTGCCGCAGGAGGTCGGTTTTTTTCTTGTGATACCCGTGTTCGATACAACGGAGCAGGTCGGCTTTGGTTTCTGCCCACGCAGGAGAGACGAGTTCACCGGGGGCTGGGTCGGCGACCACGCGGTGGATCACAATGTCCGGGCGCAGACGGCAAAGCGCTTCAACGACAAGGTTGATGTAGGTGTCTTCAGCAAGCGGCACATAGGCACCCGCCCGAAAGGCCGCTTCAAGCGCTGTGTTTTTGCAGACATAGACGTTGTGCAGCTTGACACCCTGAACGGGCAGAGCGTTGATCTTGCGGACGGTTTCAAGCATGTCTTCGGGGCTTTCGCCGGGAAGCCCGAACATGAGGTGCGCACAGACCGGCACCCCGGCCTCTGCCGCTAACGTGATGGCGGTTTCTGACGCGGCAACAGTGTGACCGCGATTGATGCGGACAAGGGTTGCGTCGTGCAGGGTCTGGACACCAAGCTCAAGCCATTTTTCCGGGCAGGGGAGTGCCGCGAACAAGGCCAGCTTTTCGGTATCCACACAATCAGGCCGTGTCCCGACCGAAATACCCACCATGTCGGGGAGCTTTTGGAGCACAGCGAGGAGTTCTGCAAAACGCGAGGCTGGGCCATAGGTGTTGGAAAACGATTGCAGATAGGCTATGAACAGCGCCGCTCGACCGGAAGCGTGAAAATGATCGCGCCAGTAGTCCCACTGCGCGGGAAGATTCATGCCGGAAAGCCCCAGGCCAGAGCCTGAGCCAACGGCATTGCAAAACGTACACCCGGCAGAGGAGAGCGTTCCGTCACGGTTCGGACAGCTTGATCCCGCGTCAAGGGGAATTTTCTGGACACGCTGTCCAAAACGGCGCCGCAGGTGGCTTGTGAAGGTGTTCCACACATACATATGGTATAGCCTTTATTGAAAGATGGTCGGGGAGATGGTCAGGGTACATTTATTTTGACACTTGATATTACACGCTTGAACCATTCACTTTTTTTTATGAAGCACACAATTGAAACCGAGCTTGCTCTTGACAGTTGGGCTTTTTTGGCACAACACTTCTTGGCTACTCAGGCTATCCACAAACGTGCGGACTGAAAAGAGTCCTAAAGAAGCGTACCCGTGTGCGGTCGTCTTGTGTAG
>JAVVPW010000002.1:4092-13349 GCA_036655575.1 Bilophila sp. | reverse complement strand
GCCATGTTTTTTTCTACCGCCTTTGGCAAGAGGTCAGACGGTACCTTGTTTAAGGTTAACGGTGCATGTAATTCCGGCATTGTTCCGGGGCAGAACATAGATTACCAAGCGAAGCGAGCAAAGCTGTTATGGCAAAAATACTTGATATTCTTCTGGGCGCGTTCTCGAACGATCTCGCCATTGACCTTGGCACAGCAAATACCTGTGTCTATGTGAAAGGGCAGGGCATTGTTTTGCGTGAGCCTTCCGTGGTGGCGGTCAAGAAGGATTCGCGGGGCAACAGCATTGTGCTTGCTGTAGGGCAAGATGCCAAGCGGATGCTCGGACGCACACCCGGCAACATTCAGGCCATTCGTCCTATGAAGGACGGGGTTATCGCTGACTTTGAAGTCACAGAAGCCATGCTCCGCCATTTTATTTCCAAAGTCCACAACTCGCGTCGCCTTGTCCGACCAAGGATCATGATCTGTGTGCCTACTGGCATCACGCAGGTGGAAAAGCGTGCGGTGAAAGAATCTGCTCAAAGTGCGGGTGCGCGGGAAGTGTATCTTATTGAAGAACCCATGGCTGCGGCCATCGGTGCCAACCTGCCTATTCAGGAGCCGACTTCAAACATGGTTGTGGACATCGGTGGGGGCACTACGGAAGTGGCGGTCATCTCGTTGTCCGGCATTGTGTATTCGCGTTCCGTCCGGGTGGGCGGGGACAAGATGGATGAGTCGATCATGACCCACGTCAAGCGCAAGTACAACATGCTCATCGGTGAATCTTCGGCAGAAGAGATCAAGATCAAGATCGCGTCTGCCTATCCGATGGACCCAGAACAGCAGATTGAAGTGAAAGGGCGCGACCTTGTGACGGGGATTCCGCAAAACATCATCATCACCTCAGAAGAAGTCCGCAAGGCCATTTCTGAACAGGTGGACAGCATTGTGCAGGCCGTGCGCATTGCGCTGGAGCAGACCCCCCCGGAACTTGCCGCCGATATTGTGGATCGCGGTATTGTGCTCACGGGTGGCGGCGCGTTGCTGAAGGGGCTTGACCAGTTGCTGCGTGAAGAAACCTCGTTGCCCATCACGGTTGTGGATGATCCGTTGTCTACCGTTGTTGTCGGCACAGGACGCGCTCTCGACAACCTCAATGTCCTGCGAGAAGTTTGCATCGACTAAATCCTTTCGAGGCGCTATCCCGAACCCCGGCAGAGAGGCAAGCGGCGCCCCCTGCTCAAGGTGGGGTGTCTTTCTGGCTTGGCGCGAGAAACGGCTTGTGGGTGTCTTGTCGCGCAAGGTTGCTCTTTTCAGAGTGAGAAGATCAACCTTGCGCAGATGTCTCTCTCCTCTGGAAAAAACATGTCTCCCAAGCGTCTTTTGCTGCTTCCCGCTCTTGCTCTGCTGTTGTATCTTGGCATCTATAGCTGGAACCAGCGCACCCATATTCTCGATACAGCCGTATCAAATACCGGACTGGAAGCCTCAGGACTGGTGCTCAAGACATGGCATTTTGCGCAGGATACCGTCATGGGCACCTGGAATCGGTACCTTGATCTGGTCAATGTGCGCGAAGAAAACGACGATCTCAAAAAACAGCTCATGGAAGCGCGGCTCAACCTCATCCTCGCAGCCGAGGAACGGGCAGAGCTGGCACGGTTGCGGCATTTGCTGACGCTCTCGCCGCCGGAAGGCTGGCAGTCGCTGGGGGCGCGTGTCCTTGCTGGGCGCATGGGTTCCAACGCAGCGCTTGCGTCTGTCATCATCGGGCGCGGGTATCTTTCAGGTGCGGTTCCGGGAACACCGGTCATGACACCAGACGGGATTGCAGGACGGGTGTTGCGTGCTGGCCCGTCCACGGCAACGGTGCTGTTGCTGGTTGATCCGGGGAGCCGGGTTGCTGTCGTGAGTCAGGAAAACCGGGTGCAGGGCATCCTTATGGGAGCTGGCCCTTTCAAGCCGCTGGAACTGCGCTTCGTGTCCCACAATACCGCTGTCAGGACAGGTGAGATTTTGGTGACCTCCGGTCTTGACGAGGCCTACCCCAAGGGCATCCCGGTGGCGCGAGTCATCAGTGCCACACCGTCCGATCTCTCGCCGTTTCAGTCGGTGCAAGCGGTTCCGCTTGCGGAACTGACCAATCTTGAAGAGCTGTTGCTTGTCGCCAGACAGGGCGACGGTACGGGGATGTCGGGGTTGCCCGCAGGCATGAGCGCCCCGGACATGCTTTCTGTTCCCGTTGAACCACCGCTGTCTGGGGCTATGTACGCTCCACCGCCAGCGCCACCAGCGCCACCAGCCGTCACCCCGCAGGTTGCGCCTGCGCCTGTCGTACCCACACCTGCGCCGCCGCGTTCTACACGCAGGAACGAACAGCGTCAGGCCGCGTATCCGACGCAGGTTCCGCCGCAAGGGGCAAATCCGACAAACTCGGCAAACTCGGCAAATCCGGCAAACTCGGTGCAGAATCCGCCTTTGTCGCAAGGCCGCGTTGTCTTGCCGCGTCCGCAGATACCGGGGCAGGCTGTCCCGTCACAGGGGCAGATTGTAGAACCGCAGTCGCCGCGTGGTGGTTCGCAAGGTCGCGCTGTGCAACGGCAAGGTTCGCCGGAGCAAGCCTTGCCGCAAGGTCGAATCGTCTTGCCCCGTACTCCCTCCGAGATGTCGGGGGCGCAAGGTGAGCAGGGGCAAATTGTGCGAGGCAGACCGTGACCCCTGTCAACGTGGTGTGGTGGGTACTTTTTTTTATCGCAGGCGTGGGCGTGCAACAGGCTCTGCCGGGTATCGACGCGCTGGTCATTGCCTTGCTGCTTGCCTTGCAGGAGCGGCGGCCTTTGCAATTGCTCTCGGTGACGGTGGGGTTTATTTTGGTACAGGAAGGCGTGGGCACGCTGGATTTTGGCGCATCGCTCCTGTGGTCTTTTCTGGTGGTCAGCCTTTTTTTCATCGGCCGGTGGTTGTTTGAGACGGAAAATTTTCTGTTCATGTTCATGATCAGCGGTTGCATTGGTGCGGGGCATTGCGGTGTGCTTTGGCTGATGGCGCGTCTTCAGTATACAACGGTGAACATGACAGATCTCCTTGACGAGAGCATTCTACAAGCGCTTTTTATTCCTTTTGCCTGGAAGTTCGCAATGTTTGCGCGACGCTGGGTGGTGCCACATGAAAATACAGCTTGATCCTGAAGGCTATCAGCCGCCTCGCGGCGGGCTGGTGCTGTTGCAGTGCCTTGTGGGGATGCTGTTCTTTATTTTTGTGCTCCGCTTTTGGTTTCTTCAGATCCACCGAGGGGATGAACTGGCGCGGCAGGCGCAAGCCAACCGTTTGCGTCAGGAATGGGTGTACGCCTCTCGCGGGTTGATCCGGGATGTGAACGGTGTGCTGCTTGCTGAAAACCGTCCTGCCTTCGGCCTTGCGCTCATTCGGGAAGACTGTCGGGACATCTCGGCAACGCTGGCGCAAGTCAGCTCGTGGGTGGACATTCCTCTGGATCAGCTCACAGCGCGCTTTCAACAGGACAGGCGCAAGGTCAAGCCGTTCGAGCCGATTTTGTTGTTGACGGACATGCCTTTTGAGCAGGTTGCGCGGATCGAGTCCCAGCTCATGCACTGGCCCGGACTTGAAATCGTGACCCGTTCCAAACGGCATTACCCCGAAGGCGAAAAATTTGCGCATATTCTTGGCTATGTTGCCGAGGCCAACGAACAGGAGCTGGCGGCGGATTCCTATTTGTCCCTTGGGGACACCGTGGGCAAGCAGGGCATCGAATATGTGTTTGAACCGCGTTTGCGCGGGCGCAAGGGGCTGTACAGTGTAGAGGTGGACGTGCTTGGGCGTTCGCTTGGCAAGACGCTGGATGAAGAGCCGCAAAACGGTGAAAACATTCAGTTGTGCCTTGACGCGAAACTCCAGAAGTCGCTGGCGGATCTTCTTGGCGATCAGACCGGCAGTATCGTTATCATGGAACCGCACACCGGACGGTTGCGGGCGCTTGTCACCACACCGTCCTATGACAACAATCTGTTTGTGGGTGGTCTGTCACAAAAGACGTGGACGAGCTTGCGCGATGATCCGTTTCATCCGTTGCAAAACAGGGCGATTCAGAGCGTCTACCCTCCGGGTTCGGTCTGGAAACTGATGATGGTTGGGCTGTTCATGCAGGAAGGCATTTCGCCGTCCGCACGGGTGAGCTGTTCCGGTGCGGTGACGCTTGGCAACCGGGTGTTTCGGTGCTGGCGCAAGATCGGGCATGGTTCTGTGGACATGCTCCAGTCGCTCATGCAGTCCTGCGACGTGTATTATTACACCCTTGGCGAGAAAGTAGGGATTGACAAGATTGAGGCGTTTGCGCGCGCCTGCGGCTTTGGTGGGCCAACGGGTATTGATCTGCCGCACGAAAAATCCGGGCTGGTGCCGTCAAGAACGTGGAAGCGGCGGCGTTCTGGCGAGGCGTGGTATCGCGGCGAGACGCTGAATGTGTCTATTGGACAGGGCTATACGCTGATTACGCCGTTGCAGTTGGCGGATTTTGTGAGTTCGCTGCTCAACGGTGGCAAGCTCATGAAACCGTTGTTGCTCATGGACGAGGCGCCAGAAGTCCGCTCGCAAATCCCTATTCCTGAGCAAGGTCGCAAGCTGATTCTTGAAGGGATGCGACTGACGGCGGATCAGGGGACAGGCAGAGTGTTGAAGCGCACCGACGCGATCATCGGCGGCAAGACGGGAACCGCGCAAGTTGTTAAAGTCCGCATGGTTGGCGAACGACGGCAGCGCAAGGAAGAAATGGCCTATCTGGAGCGCGACCACGCATGGATCGCGTCATGGGGACAGAAGGACGGCGAAGATATTGTGGTGGTGGTGATGCTCGAACACGGCGGCGGTGGCTCCTCTGCCGCAGGCCCTGTAGCGCGCAAAGTGTACGACATCCTCTACAACACCGTCCAACCTCCACCCGTTGGGGTCGTTGAAGGCGACTAGAACAGATTGTTTTTGAAATGTTGCTCGTTTCAAAAATGCATTTTGCCGAATCCCTCGATTTTTTCTTCCCGAAAGGATACTTGTATGGGCTTTATTGATCGGCGCTTGCTTACGCATATCAATTGGGGACTGCTGTGTTCATTGCTGGTGCTGTTTCTTGTTGGCATCGGCAATCTGTACTCAGCAAGCGGGGTGCGTCTTGAAGACGGCATCAGCCTTGCGCCGTTTTACGAACGTCAAATCATCTGGGGCGGACTGGGGCTGCTTGCAATGCTCATCTGCATGAGCTTTGACTATCGGCATATTCAGGGTATGGCACTGCCGTTCTTTATCTTTACGCTGGTTTCCCTGTGCCTGATTCCTGTTTTTGGCAAAGTCATCTACGGAGCGCGGCGCTGGATTGATCTGGGGTTTTTCCATTTTCAACCCAGCGAAATGGCAAAACTCGCCGTGCTCCTCATGGGCGCACGGGTGCTGGCGCTTGACGGCGACCCCTTGAGCTGGAAGCGTCTGTTCCAGATTCTCGGCATTGGTCTGCTTCCGGCGGCGCTCATCGTGCTTCAGCCGGATTTGGGTACAGCGCTCACCATTTTGGCTCTGCTTGGCGGGATGATCCTCTACCACGGCCTGCAACCCAAAGTCTTGCGTACCTGCCTCTTGACCCTCCCCCTCCTCCTGCCCGTGGCGTGGTTCACCATGCACGACTACCAGAAACAGCGCATCATGACGTTTCTAGACCCCTCCTGTGACCCGCGTGGTTCGGGATACCATATTATTCAATCGCAAATAGCGATAGGTTCAGGGCAGATATGGGGCAAAGGCTTTCTTCAGGGTACGCAAAGCCAGTTGCGCTTTCTCCCTGAAAAGCATACAGATTTTGCAATAGCTGTCTTTGGTGAAGAATGGGGATTTGTCGGCTGTGTGATTCTTATGGCGCTGTTTTGCCTCTTTCTGCTCGGTATCTTTAACACTGTTCGCGGGGCAAAGGATCGCTTTGGAAGCACCCTTGCCGCGGGGATTTTTATTTATTTTTTTTGGCAAACCTTTGTGAATACGGGGATGGTCGTGGGGATCATGCCTGTGGTGGGGATTCCCCTTCCTTTTTTGAGTTACGGAGGCAGTGCCACGCTGGTTAATTTTGCGCTTGTAGGGCTTGTCCTCAACATCTCAATGCGGCGTTTCGTCTTCAAGAGTTGAACCCCCTCGCATTGCCTGCGCGGTTTTTGGGGGCGATCCCGCACAAGAAGTCTCTGTTCCAGGTATCTCAGAAGTCTAAGGAGTTCGCTGTGGGTAAGGAAGAAATAAATGCGTTTCTCGGTTCCGGTACAGTCTATGAGGGCAAACTTTCCTTTCAGGGCGCCGTCAGGATTGATGGACGCTTTAGCGGCGAAGTCACGTCCGATGGTGCGCTCATTGTGGGGAAAGACGCGATCATTGATGGCCTGCTCGAAGTCGGGGAGCTTGTCCTTAGCGGTACCTTCAGCGGTGAAGCCAACATTTCTCGCCGGGCAACAGTACACAAAACAGGAGTCTTTCAAGGGCGTTTGCGTACAGAAGCGCTTATGGTGGAAGAAGGCGCCTCCATTGACGGCCAGATACACATGCGCGGCATACCTGAGGAACAGCAAGAAAATAAGGATTGAACTGCACGCTTGTACTTTTTTGCACGGATTTAGGGTTGACACGGGTTTCTAACGCGCATATAGGAAAGCAAGCGTTTTTCTTTTACAGCAGTTTTAGCCCAAGGGAGTGCCAACGTGATAGAACTCGATATTACGTTATGGTTCCAGCTCGCTAACTTTCTTGTAACCTTAGTTGTTCTGAACTACCTTCTCGTTTCTCCGGTGCGGAACATTCTTCGGCAACGCAAGGAAAAAACGGTGGGACTTGTCGGAGACATTGAGGCGTTTGCGGAGCAGAGCCGGAAGATGCTTGATGAGTATGAGGCGGAACTTGCTAGAGTTCGCGCTGAAGCCTCGGCACGTCGCAAACAGGCAAAGGCCGAAGCCGAAGTCGAGGAACGCGCTTTGCTGTCCACGGCGAGCAAAGAAGCTCATTCGCGTCTGCAAGCAAGTCAGGCCGCTGTTCGGGCTGAATTTTCGTCCGCCCGCGAGGCACTTCAAGCTGACATGAAGTCCTTTACGGACGCGGCACTGGCTAAGGTTCTGGGGTAATTTCACGCTACAGATGGGGGAATGAATCCTTGAACGCGCTCATTTCTTTTTTTCGATCCAAAGACGGGCTGGTGGCTGTAGGCGGGCTGATTCTGCTTGGCGTTGTCTCGTCCTACAGTGATCCGTACAACCCTTGGATCAACCTGTTGGCTCGTGTAGGCAACGTCTGTCTCTTTTTGTATATTTTGTGGCGTGCCGCCGGAAAGAAGCTGTTTGCTGATCTGGGCGCAAGGCGCTCAACCATCGCGCAGGAGCTGGAAAGCCTTGCGCAGCGCAAACTCACGGCGGAACAAGAACTTATCAAGCTGCACGAGCGTCTGGCTGGCCTTGAGACAGAACGCCGCGCTATCCTTGAAGAAAGCCGAGTTCAAGGCGAATCTATGAAGGCCGTTTTACTCGCTGAAGCCCGCGCTGAAGCGGACAAGATTCGTGAACAAGCGCTTCGGGCTGCCGATTCAGAAGCCAAGGGCGCTCTCGACGGTCTACGCGAACAGATGGCAGATGAGATCATGGTGGCTGTAGAGAGTGCGCTGCATGAACGCCTTACTGCCGGTGCTCACGCCAAACTCATTGACAACGCATTGAAAAGGGTGGTGCTCAATTGAAAGGAGACATTGTAGCACAACGGTATGCCCATGCCCTCTTTGCCCTTGGCAAAGAACAAGGAATGGACAGCCTTGAATCCTATGGGAAAGCGCTCACCGAACTTGTCCAGACGCTCGGTGAAACACCGGAACTGGCTCGTCTTTTCTGTGCTCCCGTGATCAGCATCGCCGAAAAGAAGAATGTCCTGCGACAGCTCCTTGATGCGTTCAGCGCAGACCCTATGGTGAAAAATTTTTGTTTTCTGCTCGCGGACAAGGAACGGCTCTCATCACTTGAGGCTATTGCCGTCTGTTATGGCAAGCTCCTTGACGAGGCCAGAGGTATTGTTCGAGGCAGACTTCTGACTGCCACGGAACTCAGCGCAAAACGTCAGGCTGGCATTCTTGCTACGCTTGAAAAGCGGACGAGCAAGCAGCTTGCTCTGCGTTTTGAAGTGGAGCCATCCATACTCGGTGGCGTTGTCATTCAGGTGGGCGACCGGGTATTCGATGCAAGTCTCCGAGCGCAGCTGACTATTCTCAGGGACATCATCAAGAGGGGTGAGTAGGATCATGCACATCAATGCAGGCGAGATCAGCAAGATCATCAAAGAGCAGATCCAGAACTACGAACAGCGAGTCGATGCCACCGAAACCGGCACCGTGCTGTCCGTAGGCGACGGGATCGCCCGTGTATATGGCGTTCAAAATGCCATGTCCATGGAGCTACTGGAGTTTCCAGGCGGTTTGCTGGGCATGGTGCTCAATCTTGAAGAAGATAACGTGGGTGTGGCTCTGCTCGGCGAAGATACGGACATCAAGGAAGGGGATCCGGTCAAACGTACCGGACGCATCTTCTCCGTGCCCGTGGGCGACGCTGTTATGGGTCGGGTTCTGAGTCCGCTGGGTATTCCTGTGGACGGACTAGGGCCTGTAGACGCCACGGAATTTAAGGCCGTGGAAGTCAAAGCTCCCGGCATCATCGCACGCAAAAGCGTGCACGAACCGATGGTTACAGGCATCAAGGCGATCGACGCCATGACGCCTATCGGGCGCGGTCAGCGTGAGCTGATCATCGGCGACCGGCAGACTGGCAAAACCGCCATCTGTATCGACGCCATCCTCGCGCAGAAAGATTCCGGCGTGCGTTGCTTCTATGTGGCTATCGGACAGAAGCGTTCTACTGTCGCGCTTGTTGCCGAAACGCTGCGCAAGCACGGTGCGCTGGAGTACACCACCATCATCTCGGCTACAGCCTCCGAACCGGCTCCGTTGCAGTACATCGCAGCCTATTCCGGCTGTACCATGGCGGAATATTACCGCAACAGCGGCAAGCACGCGCTCATCGTTTACGACGATTTGTCCAAACAGGCGGTGGCGTATCGTCAGATGTCGCTTCTGCTCCGCCGTCCTCCGGGACGTGAAGCCTACCCCGGCGACGTCTTCTACCTGCATTCGCGTCTTCTCGAACGCGCAGCCAAGGTGAATGACAGTCTAGGGGCAGGTTCGCTTACCGCGCTGCCGATCATTGAAAC
>JAVVPW010000002.1:0-4082 GCA_036655575.1 Bilophila sp. | reverse complement strand
TGTATCTGGAACCCAACCTGTTCAACGCGGGCATTCGTCCGGCCATCAACGTGGGACTTTCTGTCTCCCGTGTGGGCGGCGCAGCGCAGATCAAGGCCATGAAACAGGTCGCTGGCACCATGCGTCTCGACCTCGCGCAGTACCGTGAACTGGCGGCTTTTGCCCAGTTTGGTTCGGATCTGGACAAGTCTACCAAGGCTAAACTGGATCGTGGTGCGCGTCTTGTGGAACTTTTGAAGCAACCACAGTACCATCCCATGTCCACGCAGGAGCAGGTTGCGTCTATGTACGCCGCCACTCGTGGCTATATGGATGATGTGCCGGTGGCGGATATTCTGGCCTTTGAACGTGACTTCCTGGACTTCTTGCGCAGCTCGAAAGCGAGTATCCTTGAAGACATCAAGACACGCAAGGCTCTTGACGCGGATCTTGAAGGTCGGCTGAAGGACGCTCTGCTTGAATTCAAAAAAGGCTAAGCTCTTCGTGTCCATGTCCTGACGCAAGTGCAGGGCATGGACACCCGATTCTGAAGGGCGAGCCTTGCAACTGCTGTTGCACAGGCACGCATACGACGTGACTTCCCCGACGGGCGCGGGCAGAGTCCCGATGTCTGCAAGGGCATTCCCAAAGTCAACACAGCCTGGAGGACGGAGTAGCCATGCCTTCGTTGAAAGATGTGAAAATGAAGATCAGCGGGGTTCGCAAGACCAAGCAGATCACCAAAGCCATGAATATGGTGGCTTCGGCGAAGCTGCGCGGCGCACAGGCTCGTATCGAACGGTTCCGCCCCTATGCGGATAAGTTCCAGACCGTGCTCAGTGATCTTGCGGCAAAATCCGACGGCTCGGCGCACGCCCTGCTCGAACAGCGGGAAAACTGCCTCGTGTCGGTAATCCTTCTGGCGACTTCGGATCGGGGACTGTGCGGCGGGTTCAACGCCATGCTCATTGCCCGTGCCATTGACACTGCCAGACAAAAAACGGCTGAAGGCAAGACAGTCAAGTTTATCTGTGTGGGCAAGAAAGGACGCGATGCCATTCGCAAGAGTGGCTACGAATTGTTGGCTTCCTATGTGGAGGTTCTGAACGGTCTTGATTTCACCCTTGCTTCGACGATCGGCAAGGATGTTGTCAGCGGCTATATCAGCCACACCATGGACGAAGTGATTCTGATCTGCGGTCAGTTCCTTTCTCTTGCAAGACAGTTGCCGCTGGTGCAGACGCTGTTGCCCGTGCCGATTCAGACTGTTGCGCCACAAACTGCCGGTGACACGCAGACGGGCACCGGTGAAGAATATGAGTACGAGCCTGAAGTGACGACCCTTTTGGCCGCACTCCTTCCCCGGTTCGTCAATGTGCAGATATACCGTGGCCTTCTGGATACTTCCGCCAGCGAGAACGCTGCTCGGATGACCGCAATGGATAACGCCACGCGCAATTGCGACGACATGGTGGGGGCGTTGACGCTACTGTACAACAAAACGCGCCAGACCTCTATCACCAACGAGCTTATCGACATCGTTGGCGGCGCTGAAGCTCTGAAATAAGGGAGCATCAATCCTATGAGTGAAAATATCGGCAAAATCGTTCAGGTCATCGGCGCTGTCGTTGACGTGGCGTTTCCCGACGGTCAGTTGCCTAACATTCTGACCGCGCTGGAGATCAAAAATCCCAACAACGCGGACGCACCAGAACTGATCTGCGAAGTGGCTCAGCATCTGGGCGACGACGTGGTGCGTACCATCGCTATGGACGCCACTGAAGGTCTGGTTCGCGGCATGGACGTGCTGGATACGGGACACCCTATCCTCGTGCCTGTGGGGGCGGCCTCTCTGGGGCGGATCATGAATGTTGTGGGTCGTCCTGTGGACGAACTTGGCCCCATCAACGCTACAAAATATCTGCCTATCCACCGTGCGGCTCCGGCGTTCACCGAACAGAATACCTCGGTGGAACTGCTCGAAACCGGCATCAAGGTTGTTGACCTGCTTGTTCCCTTCCCAAAGGGCGGCAAGATGGGGCTGTTTGGTGGCGCGGGCGTGGGCAAGACCGTTATCCTTATGGAAATGATCAACAACATCGCTAAACAGCACGGCGGTATCTCCGTGTTTGCGGGTGTTGGTGAACGGACTCGTGAAGGAAACGACCTGTACAATGAAATGACGGATGCGGGCGTCCTTGAAAAAGCGGCGCTGGTGTACGGGCAGATGAACGAACCTCCGGGAGCGCGTGCTCGTGTGGCTCTGACAGCCCTCACCTGTGCGGAATATTTCCGCGATGAGGAAAATCAGGACGTGTTGTTGTTCGTGGACAACATCTTCCGCTTCACGCAGGCGGGTTCGGAAGTGTCAGCACTGCTTGGGCGTATGCCTTCGGCGGTTGGCTATCAGCCCACCCTTGGGACTGACCTTGGTTCGCTTCAGGAACGGATCACTTCGACGAACAAGGGTTCGATCACCTCTGTTCAGGCCGTCTATGTTCCTGCTGACGACCTCACTGACCCGGCTCCGGCGACCACCTTCTCGCACCTTGACGGTACGCTTGTGCTTTCTCGTCAGATTGCGGAACTTGGCATCTATCCTGCCGTGGACCCGCTCGACTCAACGTCGCGTATTCTTGCCCCGGATGTGGTGGGCGAAGAGCATTACGGCGTGGCGCGTGGTGTGCAGCAGGTATTGCAGAAATACAAAGAACTTCAGGATATTATTGCTATTCTCGGGATGGACGAATTGTCTGACGAGGATAAGCTCGTGGTGGCGCGCGCTCGGCGCATTCAGCGTTTCTTGTCGCAACCCTTCCATGTTGCGGAGACCTTTACCGGTACTCCGGGCGTTTATGTGAAACTTGAAGATACGGTCAAAGCCTTCAAGGGTATCCTGAACGGTGATTATGACCATCTTGCGGAAGACGACTTCTACATGGTGGGCGACATCGACACGGCTCTGGCCAAGTACCAGAAACGTCAGGAAAACTAGGAGCCGCTCATGGAATCCGCGCTTCAGCTTGAAATCGTTACGCCGGACAATGTCGTGGTCAGTCAGCCTGTGGAGTACGTCGGGATACCCGGCGTTGAGGGTGAATTCGGCGTCATGGCGCATCACGTTCCGTTGTTGTCGGCTTTGGCCATTGGTGAACTGTATTTCCGGGTGGACGACAAGACAGCGTATGTCTTTGTTTCTGGCGGCTTTGCGGAAATCTCGGACAACAAGGTCACTGTTCTGGCTGAATCGGCAGAACGCAGCGAGGCTATTGATGTTTCTCGCGCTCAGGACGCCAAGAAGCGCGCTGAAGCCAGACTTCAGGCTCATACTGACGATGTAGATAGCCTCCGAGCGCAACTTGCCTTGCAACGTGCTTTGATGCGTATCTCTATCGGGTCAATGCTGTAAACGATCTTGAGGGAAGGAAAACCCTTCTGGAGAAGGGTTTTTCTTCCCCCTTCCTCTCCTGAAATGGGGGGCACTTTGGGATACATAAAAAAAGCGCGGACTTGTGGTTCGCGCTTTTTTTTATGGTCGATTCAAAGCTAGAGCATTTTGCTTTTGAAAATGCTCTAGACGCTACTGGAACAGATAGCCGTATCTGACGGCGAGAGAGTCGGTGCGTTCTACGATTTTGGCGGCGAGGTCGTTGACTTCATCGGGGGTGAGCACACCCACTTCACGCGCCAGGAAATGCCGCAGGATAGATTCAGATTGCGAGAACAGCCAGACCACGGAATAGGCCGAACCCACGCCGGGGCGGGTGGAAAATTCCGGTGTTGTGGCGATCAGGATGCGGATTTTCGGGCTGTCTTTTTCACTCAGAGCGAACAGATTGCTGGCGTTCAGAATCTCTTTGACCCGAGTGGAAAGGCGCGAACCGATGCTGTCAGTGCCTTCATATTCTACGGCAATGGGGGTGTTGCGTTCGGTGATGCGTGTGGGTTTGTCTGGAACTTCATCTGTTTTTTTGGTATCGGCGGCAAAGGCCGGAACCGCGAGCAGGGAAAGAATCCCTATCAGAGCCAGAGAGCGGAAAAACGTGTGCATGTGCGGCCTCCTTGAGGCTGGCTAGACTGTGATTTTCTAAAAGGAGCGGCCT
>JAVVPW010000001.1:0-30221 GCA_036655575.1 Bilophila sp. | reverse complement strand
TGCAGGATGCAAGGGCAGCGCCCTTGCTGGGGTGCTGGGGCAACGCCCCTGCTCTCCCTCTCCACTGCCCCTCTCCCTCTCCTGTCACTGCCTCTACTCTCGTACGAGAGCTTGTCCGATTGCGCACAGCGCCTGTTCCATCAGATGTGGTTGCGCCTGCGTTCCCATGTGCCCAAGGCGAAAAACCTTGCCCGCCATGGGGCCAAAACTGCCGGTACACACAAGCCCGTGCCGCCTGAGCGCTTCTTTCCACTGCGGCCATGTAAAGCCCTTGGGGATCATCGCTGCGGTGACGGTGGGCGCGTTTTCGGCTTCAGCCGCTGTCCAGAGCGGAATGTTCCGCTGCCCAAGCCCCGCACGGCACTGCGCTGCAACGGTTTCATGGCGCTTGTACACCGCGTTCAACCCTTCCCGGAAAAGCGCTTGCGTTCCGGCGTGGAGTGCGGCGATCCCGTGCCAGTTTGGCGTGTACGGGCACCGCCCATCTGTGCGCACCGTGCGAAACGGCGCAATCGCATCGTACCCCTGATACTTCACCTCTGCCATGCGTTCCCATGCCGCAGGGCTGACCCCCACCATGCTCATGCTGGGCGGACAGCTCAGACATTTTTGTGATCCACCGAGCAGCAGATCCACATGCCACGCATCAGCAGCTACAGGCGCACCCCCCAGACTCGACACCGCATCCACATAAAAAAGCGGCACCCCAAGGTCTTTTTTGAGCTGCCCCAGTGCTGCCAGCGGATTCAGGGTACCGGACGGCGTTTCGCAGTGTACCGCAGTCAGCATGACAGGCTTGACGCGCCGAATCGCGTCTTCAATGAGGCTCAAGTCGCCTATCGTGCTGTTGTACGGCAAAGAAACCTTCTCCACGACGCACCCAAACGCCGCAGCCATGTCCGCAACTCCATCCCCAAAAACGCCCGTCCCAACGGTGACAATCTTGTCGCCGGGCTTGAGGCAACTTTTCAGCGCGCCCCACAAGGCCAGCATCCCTTCGCCTGTCATGAGCACAACATCGTTTGTTGTCCCCATGAGCTTGCCAAGATTGCGGCTGGTGGCGTCATAGAGCGCCATGAAATCAGCTTCAACCTGCCCAGAACCGTAATCCTGCCCCAGAGCCGTGATCACATCAGGATGCAGCGAAACAGGGCCGGGAACCATGGGAATAGGTGCGTAACTCATCAACAGTATCCTTTATCAAAACATGTAGAGGTAACGTGTTGTTGCAAACTTTACAGATCAATCAGCGAAACATCCGCTTCACGAATGTCTGTTCCGAGAAAAAGACTGCCTGTACGCGCAAAACGCTGAATATCGTCCGTGGTGAAAAAGCGCGTGACACCGGTGCGATCCTGTTGCTGGGCATGAGGAAGCCCTTCTTCATCCAGACAAAGCTGCACAGCTTCCGCAGTCGTTGCCGCAGAATCTACAAGGCGAATGTTTCCGCCTACCACTTTGCGGATGGCGGAGGCGAGCAAAGGATAATGGGTACACCCAAGCACAAGGCAATCCGGCAACGTCACACTGTCTTGAAGGAGCGGCACAAGGTAATATTCGGCGATACCCTCAACAATGGGGCCGTCGAACAACCCTTCTTCCGCAATCGGCACAAACAGCGGACAAGCTCGGCTGACCACCGAAGCGTCAGGACGTCGGCGCAGAATCGCTTCTTGATACGCCCCCCCCTGAACCGTCGCTTCCGTGGCGATCACGGCAATGTGTCCGCCTGTTGAAACCTGACAGGCCGCGTGCGCACCGGGTTCGACCACGCCAATGACGGGAATATCAGGAAAGACCTCGCGCAAGGTCGGCAGTGCGGCGGCTGTAGCTGTGTTGCAGGCAACAACAAGCAACTTGATCCGTAGCGCCACCAGCCGGGAGGCCGCCTGTACCGCATATTTGATGATGGTTTCCGGGCTTTTGGTACCATAGGGAAGGCGGGCTGTGTCGCCCAGATACAGATAATCCTCGCCGGGCATCCGTTGCTGCATAGCGGCAAGCACCGTCAGACCACCAACGCCAGAATCAAACAGACCGATGGGGAGATCTGCGGTTTCAAGTCTGGCGTCGGGCGTATCAGGATACAGTGTATCTATACCAGAAGTGTCAGGACAACAGTGGTTCATCAGAAAATCCTTTACGAGTTGCGCCTCCGAAACAAGTTGAGCCTCCGAAGGCTGCCGGAGTCGGGAAGAAAAAGTCTAAGCCAGCTCTGGGCGTGTCGTCAATCGTTGTCACGCTGACACAGCCATGAGTTCACAAGAAGAGACCGTCACCGGGACGCGCAAGGTGTCTAGAATCCGCTCCAGTAAAATCCCTTCGCGGGTGGGCACACCCTGCCCGAATGTCGCCCGAATGCCCAGCGTAACAAATTGCACCGCACGGTCAAGCGCCAGAGACAGGCTGTCTCCATGCAGCAAGCTCCCTGTCAGCACGCTTGCAAACGTGTCACCTGTTCCGGGATAATGCGCCGGAAGGATGGGGCAATCCACCTTCCAGAAACGATCTGCATCCCGCTCAAACGCCACCACAGCCATCCTGTGCGGGAAGCCCTGTGCGGCACAATCCGCTGTCAGCGGTACACTTGTCGCCACCACGGTTCCAGGCCCCATGTCTGCCAGTCGCCGCAACCAGTTTTGCAGCGTTGTTGCGTCCACCTCGGCACGGCACGGTTCGTTGAGCAACAAGGCCACTTCCGTAAAATTGGGGGTGATGACATCGGCAAAGGAGATCAGCCAGCGCATTTTACCCACCATTTCCGGGGTCATGGTGGGGTCAAGGATGCCGTTGTCGCCAAGCACAGGATCAACCACCGCAAGGCCGTCTGGCGCAAGGCAATGCTGAATGCAGCGCGCCACAGACTCCATCTGTCTGGCAGAAGCCATGAAGCCAGAATACACGCCGTCAAACGTCAGTGCCAGACGCTCCCAATGGTCAAGGATACCGCCCATTTCGTCGGTCAGATCGAGCAACGTGAAGTCGGTAAATTCCACCGTATGGGTGGAAAGCACCGCCGTGGGCAAGGGGCAGACCTGAATCCCCATGCTCGAAAGAATGGGGATCACCACTGTCAGCGATGTTCTGCCAAACCCGGACATATCGTGAATGGCAGCTACTTTTGAGATAGGATTACGCATGGTTTCCTCTACGCCTTGCGCAGGAGCGCACCAAACATGAGGTCGGAACCAAAGGCATCCGGGGTGCTTTCCCATTGCCTTTCTAACGTTGCCGTGGGCGTTTGCGCCAGAAAGGCAGCGATCTGCCCTTCGTTCTCCTCTGGGTTCATGGTGCAGGTGATGTAGGCAAGGTGTCCGCCAGAGGCGAGACGTTCCCACGCCGCCGTCAGAATCCGTTGCTGCAACGCGACCAGTTCGGGGAGCTGCTCCGGGGTGCGCAGCGTCCGCAAATCAGGGTGGCGGGCGAGTGTCCCCAGTCCGCTGCACGGCACATCCAGCACAATGGTGCGCGGCACAAAATCGAGCGCGAGGGCTGGCGCGGTGGCTGAGGCGCAGGCTATGGGTGGCGGCGTCAGCACAAGGCGTTTGGCGTCGTCGCGCAAGCCCCGCAGACGCGGCTGATAGGTGTCGCTTGCAAGCTGCACCGCAACGCCCCGTTCCATGAGCATGAGCGTCTTGCCGCCCCGCCCTGCACAAGCATCCCAGACCGGGCCTTGCCACTGGCTTGCGCCTAGCGCTTCAAGCACAAGCTGACTGCCCGCGCCGTGAAAGGACAAGCGCCCCTGCCGCAGGTAGTCTCGCAGGTATTCCGGCTGATTCCCCGGCGCGAACCGCACCCCGGAAACACCGAAGGGCGAACCATCGCGGCACAGGATCGTGCGCAAGGCTTCCCATTCGTCCCGCGCTGTGTTGACGCGCACACAAGGATGCGGCAAGGCCGAAACCGCTGTGGCAAGCGCCACCGCTCTGTCCATCCCATACGCCTTGATCCACAACGCAAGCATCCAGCGCGGCACGCTGTATTCAAGCGACAGCCGTTCCAGCGGATCTTGAATCCGGGCATAGGCCGCTTGCGAAAGGGGGTGCTCGGCGGGCAGACTCCCTTGCGCCTCGGTCTTTGGTACGCTTTCAAGGAGACGTGCCAGCGCCCGAAGCACACCGTTGGCAACGCCGGAAAGCCCTTTGCCAAAGCGGGCACTGGCGGCCTCAACAGCCGCGTTGACGCTGGCGTGATACGGTACCCGGTCGAGATAGAGCATCTCATACGCGGCGATGCCGAGGATGAGCTTCATGACCGGGGGCAGTTTTTCCGGGGTCTTCAGGAAGCGCCCCAGCACCCACGTCAAGCGGAGTTCAGACCGCAGATAGCCATAGACAAGTTCGGTCGTCAACGCGGCGTCTTGACGCGAAAACGCGCCCCCCGTCAGCTTGGTATCAAGCAGCGACTGGACAGGCGCACGGATGCCGGTACGTTCCAGAATCCGCAACGCGGCCTCACGCGCCGAAAGAGGCGCTTCAACCGTTTTTTTCTTCACAGGTCGTTTTTTCACAGTGCTCACTTTTCACGTTCTTCAAACTGTCTCTCCACTTGCAACGCTTCCTCTTTCAACTCTTTGCTTCCTGTCCCGTGAGGCTCAATGTCCCGTGATGCTGTATTTCTTGAGCTTGTATTGCATGAGGCTTTTGGAGATGCCGAGGAGTTCTGCGGCTTTGGCCTGCACAAATTCCGCTCTGACAAGGGCGCGTCTGATGAGGGCGGCCTCAATCCGTTCGAGGGTATCGGCAAGGTCGAGCTGTACGGGCAACAGATCGACAGCGCTCTTGAACTGTGCTTCTTCGTCGCGGATTTCAGCGGGCAGATCTTCAAGCGTGATGACCTCGCCCGGCACGAGCACAAGGCAACGCTCCACCACATTTTGAAGCTGACGGATGTTGCCGGGCCATTCGTACCCGGAAAGGTGATTGAGCGCACTGGTGGCAAAGGTTTTCGGCTCAATCCCGTTGTCGCGTGCGCCCTTGTCCGCAAAATGTGCCAGCAGCAACGGGATGTCTTCACGCCGCTCCCGCAACGGTGGGATGGGAATGTGTACCACGTTCAGACGGTAATACAGGTCTTCCCGAAAAATCCCCGCCTGCACCAGCGGCATGAGATCCCGGTTGGTCGCGGCCACGATGCGGATATCCACTTCTATTTCTTCACTGCCGCCCACGCGCTCAAACCGCCGTTCCTGAAGCACCCGCAGGAGCTTGACCTGCAATTCCGGCGTGAGTTCACCCACTTCATCGAGAAAGAGCGTCCCCCCGCTGGCCTGCTCAAACCGCCCCCGGCGAAGCGCAACCGCACCGGTGAAGGAACCCTTTTCGTGCCCGAACAATTCGCTTTCAAGCACTCCGGGGTTGAGCGCCATGCAGTTCACGGACACAAACGGCTCCTGACTGCGCGGCGAAGAAAAATGGATCGCCCGCGCCACAAGCTCCTTGCCTGTCCCGGATTCCCCGGTGATGAGCACGGTAGCGCGGCTAGGCCCCGCCCGATCAACAAGTGCCAGCATGTCCCGAATGGCTCGACTGCGCCCGATGATCTGGTGCTTGCCGTAGCGCTCTTCAAGACTTTCACGCAGCAGACGGTATTGGCGGTGCGCTCGTGCGAGTTCCGCCGCGTTCTGGATAGACAGCAACAGTTCGTCGTTAGAAAACGGCTTGGTGATGTAGTTGAACGCTCCATAGCGCATGGCTTCCACCGCGCTTTCAATGGAACCAAACGCCGTCATGATGAGCACGGGGATGTGTGGCCAGTTTTTTTTGACTCTTTCGAGCACCTCGCGCCCGGTGAGGCGCGGCATCTTCATGTCTGTAATGACGATATCGACTTCGGACTCTTCAAGGAAAGCCAGTGCTGTCTCTGGATCGTTGAGTGCGGTGACCGCATACCCGGCTTCCGTCAGCAGGGTTTCCAGAACGAGCAGGTAGTTTTTCTCGTCGTCAATCAGAAGCAGATGTACCTTGTCGTTCATCAACGTTTCCTTTGGTAGACACCGAAAAGCGCGTGTGTTTCACGTGAAAACAACGTGTGAAGCAGAGCCACCCTCACACCAGAGTGCGCGGCGCGTCTGTCGCGTTGTCTGGAGGCGCAATCACCTTTCCCGAATCCTGACACCTATTCGTGTCTGTGACAACAGGCAGAATCACGGTAATCATGGCGCCACCCTCTGGGGGGTTGGACAGTTTCAACTCGCCGCTGTGACTGGTGATGATGGTATTGACGATCGGCAACCCCAAGCCCGTGCCGTTGTCCTTGGTGGTAAAGAAAGGATCAAGCAGACGCGGGAGCTGGTCTGGAGGGAAACCGGGGCCGCTGTCATGAAAGGTCAGCTCAACACAGCCGTCTTCGCGCAACTGCCCACGGATACGGATGATCCCGTCGTGTTCGATAGCCTGATAGGCGTTGACCAAAATGTTGTAGATCGCCCGGTACAGCAGATCCTTGTCACCCAGCACACACAGATTTGCCGGCACATGCCGCACCTGCTCCACGCCGAGCCGTGTCATTTCGCCTTCAAGAAAACCCAGTGCCTGATCGAGCAGCGCGTTGAGATCCACGCTGTCCTGACGTGGTACCCGTGGACGAGCGTAATCGAGAAAATCATTGACAATCTGGCTCAGGCGGCAGGATTCATCGTACACCGCGCTGAGGATGCGTCTGTCGGCGCTGGCAACCTTGTCTGGTTCGGCAGCAGGCGCACGGCGCAACAGCAGTTCCGCACTCGAACGGATGATGCCCAGCGGATTGCGTATTTCGTGCGCGATACTGGCGATGACGCGCCCCATGCTGGCGAGTTTTTCGTTCTGGTGCAGTTCGGCTTCCAGTTTGCGCGTCCGTGCCATGCGTTCGGTCAGGATGCGTTCGGCCTTGAGAATAAAAAATTGCAGCAAACCAAAGAGAATCGTGGAAGACCCCAAGCAGGCCGCAAGGATAAGCCCCTGAAAGCGCAGGATAGTATCGTAATCCGCCGTGATGTCCTGCGTGATTTCAAGCACACCTGTGACCAGCGATTCCTGCTCCCCTGTCTTTTCGCTGATGCCAAGGTTGACTGTCAGCGGGAACATGGTGCGCAGGGTGTAGCTCTCGTCCGGGAGTTTCAGCATAAACGAGGGGAAGCGTTCCACCGTGGACAGGGTTTCAAACAGCGGAACACCGTTGCTCATGACTTTGGACATGGCCTGCGGTGTGAGGTCTGTGCGCCCTAACTCCGTCTCATCCGTAGAATAATTGACGATGTTATCCGCGCCATAAATCCGCAGCGATTTGACATGCAAGCCCGCAATGGTGGACTGCACTACCTCGTCAAGCTGCTGATATTGCATGGATTGTCGCAGAGCGATGCGCCCAAAAGCCAAAAACGTCGGAAGCGTGAAGCGCCGATAGATCTGCTGATTGAGGTTGCCTGCCATGAGCAAGGCGTATTGCTGCTGACGCAAGAGCAAGGTCTTCTGCGCCGAGTTCCCGATGAAAAACGCCATCAGAATGCTCGACGCCAGGATCAGCACCAGCGAGACCCATGACAAAAACCGGGTCAAGCCAAATGGCAATCCTTTATCACTCATACAAACTCCGGGGATGTTTCAATGAAAGGGGAACGTGAGGGAGGGGGAACCTTGCTGAAGAAAGGCCCCTCCCCTGATTCTGCCTTTCTCTTCACATCACTTACAAAACGCCCGGAGCAGAGCGGCTTCTTCGGGGTAGGCGGTGGAGCCAAGGCGGGCGTAGGCAAGGCGTTTGCCAAGTTCTACCGCAGGTTGATCGAGGGGGTTGATGTCCATGAGCCAGCCGGTGAGCACGGTAGAGGCCATGCACAGTCCCATGACTTCCCCAGCGGTGTACGGATCAGCAACGTTTATTTCCAGACGAGTCAGCGGCACATCGTTGTGGACGAGCGCTGCAGCCGAGCCGATGGTTTCCGCCTGCAACAGATCCCCAAAGGGCTTGCCGCGCAGCCACGACCACTGGTCGGGGATGTCCTTGGGGAAGAGCGGGCCTTTGGGCAGATTCGGACAAGACAGCATGATGCAACCCTTGTCAGCAGGGCCGTCCAAAAACATCTGTTGCAACGAGTGCTGATCTGTCACGCCAACGGCAGGCAAAGGCATGGTACCCTTGCCGTCCTTGCCGAGACTTTCTGCCCAGAGTTGCCCAAACCACTGCCCAAACGAAGCCCATGCTGGAATGTAGCTGAAAAAAATCAACTGGCTGTAATCGGCATAATACAGATCATAGCACCAGTTGGCGAGACTCCATGCCGGATGGCTAGCCAACTGGGTGGTGTTGCCAAGATCAGAAAGAAGCGGCTCGTTGACATCATACGCCCCCGCAAGCAGCTCTTCCCACGCCAGGCCCATAAACACCGCAGGCACAAGCCCTACCGCAGACAAGACAGAATACCGCCCACCAAGATGATCCGGTACCGGCAAGGCGATGATCCCTTCACGCTGCGCTTCTTCACAAAGATACCCCTGCTGGGCGTCGGTGACAAAAAGCAGGTGCTCACGCCACACGTCAGGAAGCGCTGTTTGCAGCCAGTTGCGCATGAAAAAATATTGGGACAGCGTTTCAATCGTGCCCCCGGATTTGCTCACGGGAACAACAAGCGTTTCTGCCGGATCAAGCCCACCAAGGATGCCTTCCAGACTGTCCGCGTCCACATTGTCCAGAATCCAGAGCCACGGGCCTGTGTGTCCGGGGCGATCCTGTTGCGGGAAAAAGGCTTTTTGCAAGGCTCGTGTCCCAAGCGCCGAACCGCCGATGCCAAGCACCACCATGTGCCGAAAACGCCGAATAAACGGCGTGAGTTCCCGCAGCCTTGCGCTCAGTGCTGCACGATACGGCATGTTGAGAAACGGCAACCGCCCCGCCGCGATTTCCCCAACCAGCCGAGCGTTGCAACTTCCGATTTGCGAAGGCATCGTCAAAGCATTTTGTGCGTTTTTTTGTAGCCGATCTGCCCGACTGTGTGTCCAGTCCAGAGTATACATGCGAGGCTCCAGTACGTTAAAAACACAACACGATAGTCCATCCACTCCAAAAAGTACCCGTTCTCTCAGCCTATCCCAAAAGCGCCTTACGAACGCGGGTGAGCGCGTCCATGAGGACATCGTCTGCAACGGCGTAGGAGAAACGCACGCAGGCAGGATCTCCAAAAGGATCACCGGGCACAAGGGCAACGCCCGCCTTATCCAGAAGCATGGTGCAAACGCTGGTGGCGTCTGGCATGTCCGGGGTGTAGAGCGCAGAAATATCCGCAAACAGATAAAACGCGCCTTCCGGTTTCGGACAGACCACACCCGGCCATGACGCTATTTCCTTCCACGCCATGTCTCGGCGGAGCTTAAAGGCGTTGCGCATTTCTGTGATGCAGTCATACGGGCCATTGAGCGCCGCGACCGCCGCTTTTTGCGCAATAGAACAGATGTTGCCGGTGGTCTGCCCTGTGATCTGGCTCAGAACCTTGATGAGCGAAGGGTGCGCCAGCGTGTAGCCCACGCGCCACCCGGTCATGGCAAAGCTCTTGGCAAGGCCGTTGGTGATGGCGATCTGCTCCGGGTATTGTTCCCACCACGAGGCCAGCCCCGCTGCCTGCGCTGGTTCGTAGACGAGCTGATCGTAAATTTCATCGGAAATGATGAACAGATCGTGCTCCAGCGCCCAGCGCACAATGGCGTCGGTTTCAGCGCGGGTATAGCAGGCACCCGTGGGATTGGAAGGCGAATTGAACAGCAGGATGCGGGTTTTTGGCGTGAGATGGGCTTCTAACTGCGCGACCGTGATCTTGAAGTTCTGACTCGCAGGTGCCGCAACTTTGACCGGAATCCCGCCATTGAGATAAATCATGTCAGGGTAGCTCACCCAGTAGGGCGAAGGCACCAGCACTTCGTCGCCGCTGTCAAGCAACGCCACAAAAAGATCGTACAGCGCCTGTTTGCCACCGTTGCCAACGATGGTACAGTCTGCGGTGGCGTTGATGCCGTATGTCCGGTTGAAATATCCAGCCACGGCCTCACGCAATTCGGGAATGCCCGGAACAGCGGTGTAGCGGGTGAAACCGTCCCGGATCGCCTGTTGTGCGGCTTCACGGGCATGGAGCGGTGTGGGAAAGTTCGGTTCGCCCACGGCAAGGCTGGTCACGGCAAGACCACGCGCCTTCATTTCCAAAACTTTCGCGTTGATAGTCAGGGTCGCGGACGGTTTTATATTGATCATTCTGCTGGCAAATCGCATGGGGAGCACCTCAATGATGGATGTCGTTGTCTCTCCATGCCCTAACAGGTTACCCCCGTTCTGTAAATTGAAAGAGTGCGACAAAAGGAACTCTCGCTCTCTTTCAAAAAAAGATTCCAGTCCGCGTTTCCCTTTTGCGAACTGGAATCAGGTTGTTACTTGGCGTTGTACTGTCCGTCAGGCAAAAGGGTGATCTGTCCGGCCTTGTTCAGCGGGACACCGATCCATGTCATGCTGTCCCCGGCCTTGTTGGTGACTTTGACATCCCACGCTTCCGCTTTTTCCGTGCGGCTGACATCAAGGTTCACGGTGTCGCCATTGGGGAGGGTCTCTTGTTTGAGCAGATTCTCTTCCCAGTCGTTGGCGTTGGTGGGAGAAAGGTACAGCGTGTAGATGTCTACCTCGGCACCGTTAAAAATGTTGATTTTCTTGTCAAGCGCAGAGGCCTGACCCGCAAATCCCAGCATACACACCAGTGCAAACACAGTCACAAGACGTTTCATAACCTGACTCCTTAAACGTAGGTTGACGGTGACCACCAACCACTCCCAAAAGGGGAAAACAAGGGAGCGTACCTTCACATCAGGATAGCTATACGTTCACAAGAATCCATTATTATCACATGGTTATTTGCACAGCACTGGGGTGTTTGTACCGGGTGCAAGAAGTCCTTGCATAACCTTGCGTTGCCTAGTATTGCACTCTCGCCGCTTATGGTGAATACTTTTGTACGCCAACACCTCGTGACACTTACCTGAAGGGAGTTTTAGATGAATATGCCGAAATGGCTGGTGGCTGGATTTCTGACCTGTTCTTTGCTCGGTATGGCCTGTGGTCAGGCACTGGCGCTTTCTGATGCTGACTACAAAAAATTGTTGACCTCAAAGGACTTTCAAGAGTCCGACAACAGCCTGAAGCAAGTCCTTGCCGACGCCCAGAAACAGCTTGCGCCGGAAGATTTTGCCAAGATCGAAAAACTGCAAAAAAACTGGCTCATCGACCGAGATGCGGAATGCACCGCTATGAAGGGCGATGGCATGTCCGAAACCGAAGCGTGGACAGTGATTTTTGACAGTCAGACCGAGTTTATTGCGGGACGAGCGGAGCTGTACGCGCTCAACCGCAGCAAAAATCCTGTTGAGGGTGCGTATGAATACGACACCAGCACCGCAGGAAATCTTGCCAACGGTCTGCTCTCCCTGCGTGCCGAACAGGGCAAGCCCGACAACTATGAAGTGACCATCGAAATTGTCTGTGGCCCTGAAGACGCGCCAAGGATGTGCTCCTACCTCGGCGTTGGAGAACTCAAGGACAATCTCATCACCGCCAACACGGAAGACGGCGATGCCAGCCTCAAGATTGTTCTGAATGGCAAAAAGGCCATTGTAACCGCCTCTAAAGGCGCCAACGACCTGTGCGCCGCCAATGTTATCCTCGACGGAACCTATGGAAAGTAGGTAAAGAGAGGTCAAACCTTCTGGGGGGAAACGCCTGTGTACCCATGCCCCGTAACGCGCACGCGCCTTGTGTTGCTTGTGTTTCTTGTGGTCAATCTGTTGTTGCCATGGACGACGGGGGTGGCACAGGCCGCGCTGTTCGGGAGCTTTGGCATCAAGGACGAGCAGGAACTGGGGCGCAAGTTTGAAGTGCTGGTGCGTTCCCGGATGCCGCTGGTGGAAGACCCTGAAATCAAACGCTATGTGCAAGCGGTGGTGGATAGGCTGGCAACGGGCTTTCCGGCGCAGCCTTTCCCGTTCAAGGCCAATGTGTTGCTGCACAACTCCATGAATGCCTTTGCCGTGCCCGGCGGGCAAGTCTTTGTACACACCGGGCTTATCATGCAGCTTGAGCACGAATCCGAGCTTGCGGGTGTGCTTGCGCACGAACTGGCGCACGTCACCCAGCGCCACATCGCCACCCGCATGGAACGAGCGCAGGCTGTGACGATTGCGAGTCTGGTCGGTGCGCTGGCAAGCGCGTTTCTCGGCGGCGGTTCCGGGAGCGGTGCCCTGTTTGCCGGAAGCGTAGCAGCAGGGCAGGCAACCATGCTCAACTACAGTCGGATGGATGAAACCGAAGCCGATCAGATGGGGTTACAATACCTCATCGCCTCTGGCTACAAACCGCAAGGTCTGCAAGGCGCGTTTGAAAAAATCCGACGCAAGCAGTGGGCGTCTGGCCTGAGCATTCCAGAATACCTCTCCACCCACCCGGATGTGGGCGGGCGTGTCAACGAGATCAACGCCCGGATTCAAGGGCTTGCCGCTTCTATTCGCAATCGACCGGAAAGCGATGTCCGCTTCAATCGCGTCAAAACGCTGATCTGGGCACGGTACGGCGAACCAGACACAGCAGCCCGCCTGTTCGCACAACGCCTTGCAACAACGAAAAAAGGCACACCAGACTGTCTGGCGTTCATGGGGCAAGGGGTGCTGGCAGATCGACGCAATCAGGTCAAGGAAGCGGAAGCCGCCTTTGCCAAAGCCTTGGCCTGTGCGCCCAATGATCCGCTCATCTGCCGTGAAACCGGGCGCTTCTACTTCGGTACCGGCAATCCTCGCGCCGGGGAGATGCTGTTGCGTGCGCTTGACCTTGACCCAAACGACATGATGGCACAGTTCTATTACGCGCGTCTGCTCAGTGGCACCGGAGATCGGCGCACCGCCCACCAGTATTTTGAAAAGCTACTGCGCCAGCTCCCGGAAGATGCGGAAATACAGTACTATTATGGGCGTTCTCTTGGTGAAGACAAGCAGGTTTTCAACGCCTTTCTCCACCTTGCCTACAGCGCGCTCTACCAAAACGACAAACGCAAGACCGAAAGCTGGCTGAAGCAAGCCAAAGCCAACGCCCGCACCCCACAAGATCAGGACGCCCTCAAGCGCTTTGACGGGATTTATCAAGAACGCCGCGAACACTGGCGGGAGTAAGGGGAAAGTTGGGAAAAAGAGAAATTGGGGGAAGGGGAACCCTTCTGGAGAAGGGTTTCCCCTTCCCCCAAACCCCCATCCCTTCCTAAGACTTTTGTCCTTTGCGTCTGAACATAAAAAGCGTACACAGCGCCTGAAGTCCTGTTCGATACGGCGTTTGTTTGACTTGCAAAGAAGATTTGGCTACGCTCTAGCAGGTAGGCGAATACCTTGTTGAATACGGAGGAACTATGAATGCTATGCGTATGAAGAGAGGAACACTCCTCATTGCCATTGTCTTTCTGCTTGGTGGGTGCGCGAGCAAATACGCGCCGCAGACAACGCAAGTAAGTCATTACCCTCAATGCTATTCACCTCTTGCTGAACTGCGCGACACAGAAAAAGAGATGGGCACCTCCGTGGCGAGCGGCGCGCTCATCGGGGCGTTGCTCGGTGCTGCGGGCGGCTTGCTGATGTCTGGCGGCAAGGCAGAAGGTGCCGCTATCGGTGCCGGAGTCGGTGCTGGAGTCGGCGCTGTCGCGGGGGCTTCCTCTGCAAAAACACAAGAAAAGAAACGTCTTGCGCATTACCTGAACGATCTGGACGGCGACATTCGCGGGCTGGACAACGTGTCTGCGGCAAGTCGTCTGGCGATCCAGTGTTACGACCGGGAATTTAAGGTCGCGCTGAAGTCCTTCAAGGCCGGACGCATGACCCGCCAAGAACTCGACGCCCGCTACGCCGAAATCAAGTCCGGTACCGCCGAAGCCACCCAGTTTATGGGAAATGCCATCAATCAGGCCAGCCAGAAAGAAACGCAGTATCAGGCAGCGTTGAACGACGCGGCAAGAGAAGCCAACCGCCCCGTGCCTGTGATCGCGCCTTCCACACCTGACAAGCAAAAAAACGCCAAAAAGACGACCCGCAGCAAGCCGAAAAAGCAGGCAAGACCCTCTGTGGTAGCGACAAAGAGCGATTCATCTGATGAGTTGACACAAATGGCAAAGCAGACCACCGCCCTCGCACAGAGTCGTGAAGAGCTGCAAAACGAAGTCAGCGAAGCGAACAATCTTCAGCAATCATGGGCTGCGGATCTTGCGGCTATCAGGAGCTGAACCATGTCCCGCTCTCACATGTCTGGACTGCTCTTTGGCTTGTGCCTTCTGCTTGGTCTTGCTGTGATCGGTGGCGTGGGGCTGCATTTCCTGCGGGATGTGCCGTCAGAAACGCACTTGCAGCTCATCAATGTGCAGAACGCAAACGCAACACTGCAAGAAGAATGCGCTCAAATGCGTCAGTTCCTGCTTTCACCGTTGTGTGCGGGATAACAGCTTGTACAACGTACAAGTTACGGTCTGACTTCTGGAGCTGATACATGGGTACGTTCATCACCACAAGTTCACGCGGCAACATGCACCCGCTGGCCTTTCAGGGCTTGCTGGCTGCGGAATGTCACAGCCAGCTTATGGAGCTTATCAGGCCTCGGCTGGGTGACAGTTATGTGTTGCTTTTTGCCTCTCCAGAGTTTGATGCCGAGCGAGAAACCGTTGACTGGTATTCTCCCGTGCAAGGAGAGGTCAGCACACTCGCAGACGCGCCGACAGAGCGTCAGGATGTCATCCGTGCCGAGCTGAAAAAGATGGGACTAGAGCTGCACAAGCTCTCGGAATCGCTCAAGGATTCTGGAGAATCCCAGCGCGTCATCGGCGGGAACCTGCTTAAACTGGCGCTGTGCTACCCTGACGAATCCTGTATCAGAATGGTAGGGGATCAGCCTGTCATCATCTGTTGGGGCTTTGGATCGTCCTCTTCTGGCGCTGAACCGCAAGAGCTTTCCCGTCTGACAACAGCGTCCCCCCAAACCACTCCCCCGACGCCAACCCCGGTGACACCACCGACAACGCCGCCAGACCCCCTCCACGCCATCCCTCCGGTACAGCCAGTCCTCTACGAACGCTCCTCTGGGTGGTTCTGGTTGTTGCCACTCCTGTTGCTGTTGCTGTTACTCGCGGTGCTGTTTGTAGGCTGGTGCGGGCGACCGCCGCTCGTGCGCCTCCCCGGCATAGATCTCCGCAGCCCAGCGTTCCTCTGTCCTGAAGATCCCGCAACAGCGGCGCTCAAGGCAGAGCTGGCGTTGCAAACGAAGTTGCTCACAGAACAAGGAAACTTGCGGGCGCAGGTTGAAGCCTGCACCACCAGAGCCAAAACGACCGCACCCCAAAAAACCAACGAACTTGCCGTGCCCGAACAGGCTGTTGCGACGGGTGACTTGAGCTTTATGCAAGGCATCTGGCGGTGCGATACCGGACTGAGCAGCACGCGCACGGGCTTGCCTGTCATTGTGGAATACACCTTTGACGTTGCCGGGAAAGGAACGCTTTCCATTCAGAGTGACAAAGGGATCTGTTCTGCGCCGGTCAACACCTCCCTCACGCCTGAGGGGACACTGATCATCGAATCCGCCCACGAAATACGGTGCCCAGAGGGAACTCCGTACTCTGGTCAGCGTGTGGAATGCTCCGGCAAGGGCGCAGAAGCCCTCTGCACCGGACGCAACCTCTCCGAAGGCGCTCAGGCCTGGAACGCGGCGTTTCAGCGCAAGTGAGGGAAGAGCTGAACCTGCGGTTTGTGGCTATGGCAAACAGGCTTTCGTTATGGCAAACAGGCTTTCGTGCGGTTTTTGACGATCGAGACATAACATCTTGCGAGGTTCCCTGTGGTTCACGCTCTTCTTCCCCTTGTGCTGGGATCGTTCCTGCTGGTGTCAGGGATGGCGCAGGCCGCACCGTCCGTGACGGACGATCTGCAAAACACCCCCCAGCCTGCCGCACCGTCTGAGCAGCCGAACACCGTGGTCACACCCAGTACCATCGTCACACCGGGAACCGTGGTTGTGCCCGGCGGCGCGCCAAACAGGGTGCAGATGGCGCCAGAAAGCAACACCACCATTGTTCTGCCTGATGTACAGGTGCAGCAAGACAACACCGTGCCCGCGTCTCCGACCACCACGCCTCCTGTAATAACGCCTCAGGTTGTTGTTCCCACAACCAACGCCACGCAACCCGCACCGGCGTTGCCGCAAAACGTGGTTGTGCCTGTCGTGCCTGAAGTCAAGACGAACGAACCGATCGTTGTTGCGCCTGCAAAAATCCCTGAGCCACCCAAAGTCGAGGTGCAAAAGGCTGTCCCGCCCGTCATTGCCACAACGCCAACGCCCCCACCCGCTCTGCTGACTCCGGCAGATTTCTTGGTCAAGACGCCAGAAGCTGCCAAGGTAGCGGAAAAAAAGCCCGTCCAACCGCCTAAGGAACCGAAAAGCAAGGAACCCAAGAAACCCGTTCCACCTGCCAAAACCCCCGTCAAGGCCGAACCCCAAAAGGAACCCGCGCCGACCAAGGAGACGCCAAAGCAGGTGGCCAAAGCTGCGAAAAACGCGCCACTCATGATCCCGGAAGACGCCAAGAAGACCGGCAAGCTCGATTTTCTGGAAGGCTGCTGGCGAGGGACGCGCCCGGAATACAACACCAAGCGCATCATCTCGGAACGCTTCTGTTTCGACGAAAAAGGTGTGGGCAAACGCACGATCAAAGACCCAGAAGGTGGACGAGTCTGTGTTGGCGCGACCGCTGCCGACATGCGCAAGGATGGTTCTTTGCACATCACGTCAGATCAGGCACCTTGTCTGACCGGAGAAGAATGGGGCTCGGCTGAAATGGTCTGTATCGGCGAAGGCAACAGCACCCCTTGTGCCTGGGAATTTCCCGACATCAACGGTGCCAGACAGTCCTACAAGATCCGCTTTGTGCGGGATTAGAGCCTTTTCAAAATGAATGAAAAGGTTCTCAGCGTGCGTGCCGCTCAGGTTGTTTTACGGAAGGAGAACAAATGTATACTGTGCCTGCCTATAAATCGCCCGTCAGCCTGATTCCGGGAGGGTGCATCCAGTTTCTGGACTTTGCCCGTGAATTGTCTGCCCTCGGACGGACGCGCCGGATGTTTTACGAAGAAGAACGTCCCGAAGGCGCCGGAAGGCACAACCGGGTTCTGCATTGCCTGCGGGAAGAAAACGGCGTCTGTTTCGACCTCGCCACCGCTGCGAACATGGACGCGATGCTTGCCGCTGGGAATGGCAGTTACGAACTTGACGGACGCAAATGTCTTGAAGATTGGTGGGATCAGTGGATTCCGATTCCGTTTCTTCGCCTGCGCGACCAGAAATGGCCGGACGGCGGCGAGCGTTTCGACTGTGGCCCCTCCAACTGGGCGCGTGCTCGCATCACTCGCTCTGAAGAAGCCCCGGACACCTTGCGCCTGATCGTGGCCTTTGACATGTCTATTGAAGAGCCGTCCGTGGAAAAAGACGGCTACGCCGCCCTCTCTCCCAAGGACGTTGCCGCCCACGCCACCTACCGCATCGCATCGCATGTGCGCGACAACGCATGGTTTGTCAACGCAACGTGGATCGACGACTGGCTGTTCGGGCTGTGGGAAAAGCACACGCGCCGCAGTGGTCGCAACGGGCAAGACGACGAGCGAAAACTGTGCTACCTCGCCAGCTATTTCACCTTTCTCGATGTGTTGACCCAGATCACCCGCGACATCACCGTACAAGTCATCAATCCCGACCGTGACACCCCGGTGGATGTGGATCTGGTGCTTGATATTGGCAATTCGCGCACCACGGGCATTCTCATCGAAACCCTGCCCCAGCGCATCACCAATCTCAACGACAGTTATCTGCTTCAGCTCCGGGACATGACCCACCCCGATCAGCTCTATACCGAACCCTTTGAAACCCGTGTGGAATTTTCTGAAGTCTCCTTTGGCAACGACAGTTTGAGCCGCCGCTCTGGGCGACGGACGCCGGCCTTTAGCTGGCCTTCTGCCGTGCGCGTTGGGCCAGAAGCCAATCGCCTGTCTACGCTGGCGGTGTGTGCCGAAGGTTCCACCGGACTCTCCAGTCCCAAGCGCTATCTCTGGGACGAACGCCCGTGGCAACAGAGCTGGCGGCGCAACACCGGCGGCGGCCCCGAACCCATGGCAACCCATGGCCTGCTTGCCAAACGCATCAACAGCCACGGAACGCCGCTGGCCTGTTTCGATGATCCGCTGTTCAAGCAGAACCCTGTCCTGCGCAAGCAGGAGCGCGAAATAGCGTTTGAGTCCCACTATACCCGCTCCTCGCTGATGCTGTTTATGCTGGTGGAGATTCTCCTACAGGCGCACACCACTATCAATTCACCGGGACAACGTGCCCGCCGCGAACTGCCCAATGTGCCCCGCCGTCTGCGACGCATCATTTTTACAGTGCCCTCCGGGATGCCCATTGCAGAACAGCGGATCTACCGCCGCTGGGTGCTCTGGGCGGTGCGTGCGCTCTGGGACGCGCTCGGCTGGCAAGATTTCTACATGGACGCCCGCATCGCCGCCAAACGCGCACGCCCAGACTACCGCCTGAGTCCTGCTGTGCGCTGTGACTGGGACGAGGCCACCTGCACGCAACTGGTGTATCTTTACAACGAACTGAGCCGCAAGTTTCAGGGCGACGCCCACCACCTGTTCGGTCTTGTCGGGACACCTCGCAAGGACTACGGCACCAAGCCTGCCGTGCGCATGGCAGCGATCGACATTGGCGGCGGCACCACAGACCTCTCCATCACAACCTTTGTTCTTGAGAACGAGGAAAGCGACACCGCCCGCATCAGCCCCAATCCCGAATTTCGTGACGGTTTCAACATCGCCGGGGACGACATCTTGCGTGAAATAGTCAACCGTCATGTCCTGCCCGCCATTGGTGAAGCGGCTGTGCGCCACGGCGTGCGCGACGCCCGCGCCTTTCTCGCCCAGCTCTTCGGGCGCGATGTCATGGACAACTCGCAGGAAAACCGCAACCGCCGTGCGCAGTTTGCCAGACAGGTGGCTGTGCCTGTAGCGCTTGCCCTCTTGTCTGTCTATGAGCAGGCCGATCTCCTTTCCGGGAGTGGCGCCTTCACCTGCACCTTCAGGGACATGTTCCGCAAGGCGTTTGACGATGCGTCTGACCCTGCCCCAACACCCCGACCAGACGCTTCAAAACCCGACGCCCCCGCTTCTTCTGCCGACGAGGCTCCCGAAGAACCCCGTTTTGCCTTCAAGCGCAGTGCGCGACCGGGCAACGCGGTGCTGCAATACGTTGAGCAAGAGGTGGCGCGCTACGCTCCAAACGCGGCTTTTTCGCTGCTGGATGTGGAAATTCGGATTGATCCCCGCCTCATTGACCACACGGTTCGTGAAGCGCTGGGACGCCCGCTTGCGGATCTGTGCGAAGTGATTCAGCGCTACGATTGTGATATTCTGCTGCTCACCGGACGCCCCAGTCGGTGGAGTGGCATCATAGCCTCGATCTTTGCGAAACTCCCTGTTCCACCAGATCGCATTCTGCCCATGTGCCGCTTCCGGGTGGGCAACTGGTATCCTTTTGCCGACGCGCTCGGCAACATCACTGACCCGAAGACCACGGTTGTGGTCGGTGCCATTCTCTGTGCGCTTGCAGAAGGCCATCTTGAAGGCTTTTCGTTTGACACTTCACGCCTGAAGCTCAAATCCACCGCACGGTTCATCGGTGAAATGGACATCAACGGACAGATCAAGCGTCCGAAAGTCTGGTTCAACGTGGATGTGGACAGCGCAAAAGAACAGGAACTGCCGCACGATGTCGTGTTTGCTGGCCCCATTGCCGTGGGCTTTCGACAGCTTGACGCGGAACGCTGGACAACAACCCGCTTTCACATCGTTGATTTCGCTACCGAAGAAGCCAGACGCAACGCCGCAGGCAAACTTCCGTATCGTCTGAAGATGCGCCTTGTCGTTGCCGAACTGGACCCTGAAGTCAGTCGTGAACACGATGAAGGGGAACTCTTTATCGACGACATCGAGGCTGCCGACGGCTCCTCCGTACCGACCCGCGATGTCGAAGTGCGCCTCCAGACTCTCCCTCTTGATGAAGGCTACTGGCTCGACACCGGGATCGTGTATCAGGCGATTTAAGAGCGTTCCCACGCCCCATCCCGTTAAAACGTTTATCCTTTTACTACACATATAAAGGGAAAGCTGCTGTGCCCCGCCCGCCCTCATAGAAACATCGGGGGAAAGGCGGGGAGAACCCTTCTTCAGAAGAGGTTTCCCTCCCCCGATGCGGCTTTTCCTTTTTTTTCGGAGTGATCTATGACAGACGATAGTAGCCTTGTAGCGCGGTGTGGACGGCTGGTGGAGCTGGTGCGAGATGCCAGCGCCTGGGCTGTGGAAAATCAGGACGTGGTGCGGGGTGAGTTTGATGGCCTGCAACGGGATTTGCGCCGCGTTGGTCGCGTCTTTCGCACCTGCGAAGCTGCGGCACGACGCAAGATGTGCGCGGGCGTGTTTGGCCCTAGTCAGGCGGGCAAATCCTATCTCATCTCCGCACTGGCGCGAGATGTACAAGGGACACTGCTTGCAGACTTTGGCGGCGAGACGCACGACTTCATCAGTGAAATCAACCCCGAAGGCGGCAAGGAATCCACAGGCCTTGTGACACGCTTCACCACGACGAAACCCGCGGACGCCCCTAAAGGGTACCCTGTCATGATCCGTTTGCTCACGGAAATGGATCTGGTCAAAATCCTTGCCAACACCTATTATGCCGACTGCGAACACCGCGAAACACCTGACCCCGCGCCTGTCGCCGCCATGCTTGACCGTCTGGAAAAAAAAGCTGGAGCGCCGAACGCCACCGCCCCAGATCTGGACGAATTCGAGGAACTCCGCGAATATCTGGAAAAAGACTTCCGCGCCAAACCCAGAGTGCAGGAACTCGAACGCTGCTTCTGGACACGCGCCCTTGCCATCGGCTCCAATCTCGCGCTTGGCGATCGTATCCGCCTGTACAGCCTCATCTGGGATGAAACAGAACCGTTCACCCGCTTGCTCGAACTGCTCCTTGGCGCACTGGAACACCTCGGTTTTGCCGGGGAAGCCTTCGCCCCGCTGGCCTCCCTCATCCCGCGCTCAGGAAGCATCATTGATGTCGCTACCTTGCAGGGTCTGGGGACGCAAGGCAACAGTGCTACGGGAAGCGAGACGCTTGAAGTCGCCACCGCTGCTGGAGCGCGGGCACAGCTCCCGCGTGCCGTGGTCACCGCGCTGACCGCAGAACTGACCATCTCCATGCGTGAAAAGCCCGATGATCTGTTTGAACATACCGATCTGCTGGATTTTCCCGGCTACCGCTCCCGCTACAAAATCGAAGACCTGCGCCGCGAACTCGACAAGCCGGACATGCTCCGCGAACTGTTCTTGCGCGGCAAGGTTGCCTACCTCTTTCAGCGCTACTCTGCCGAACGCGAACTGACCAGCATGTTGCTCTGTGTCGGGCCAAGCAATCAGGAAGTGCAGGATCTCCCCGGTGTTATCAACGACTGGGTGCTGTCCACACACGGCGAAACCCCGGAACGCCGGCGCGGCTCCTCCCCCTCGCTGTACTTTGTGCTGACCAAGTTTGACATGGAATTTGAGCAGAAAAAAGGTGCCCCCTCGGTGGAAAGCCGCTGGGATACCCGGCTGCATGTTTCACTGCTTGATTTTTTTGGCAAACAGCACGACTGGCCCCGTATCTGGGACGGCGTACACGGCTTTAACAATCTGTTCTTACTGCGCAATCCAAACTTCCGTTTCGATGCCATCCTCAACTACGATGCCGACGGACAAGAGTTGAGCATCCGCCCCGACCAGCAAAGCTATGTCAACGCCCTTGAAGCCGCGTTTTGCAACAGCAAGCTGGTTGCCGAACATTTTGAGAACCCGCGTGAAGCGTGGGACGCCGCCATGTTGCTCAACGACGGCGGCATTGGTCTGATCCGCAACAAACTCCGCCCCTTGTGCAACCCGGAAATCAAGCGCCAACAGATCCGCACCACCCTGCTCGAACGTCAGGAACGCCTTGTGGCGCGCTTGAAACCCTTCTGGAAGGCCGACGACCGCGAAGAGGAACGCAAGCGCAAAGCACTCTTGTTCCGACAACTGGCAACCCGCCTCGCCGGCATGGCGGAAACGCAACATTTTGGAGCCTTTCTGCATCTTCTGGGGGTGCAGGATCACGATCTGTACGAGCTGTATTTTGAAGCCGAACGGCGGATGTTGCAAAGCGCTGCGTCTGGAACGGCAGACAACGGACAGGCAAACGACTTCCCGAACCGCTCGTTGGGTTCAGGCGTGACAGTAGGTGCAAAAGTCAATGCCGACGACATATTGAGTGATCTCTTTGGTGCGGAACCGCTGCCAGAACTGGAGACGCCCGTGGAGACAACGCCCAAGCGTTGCGATGAGGCGCAGTATTTTGCAGCGCTCATCGAAAGCCACTGGTTCGGCGCGTTGCACAAACTGGCAGACAACGTGGAAATACAGCAGTACTACAGTGTTCCGGCGCAGGAATTTGCGGCCTTTGTCAGCGAACTGGCGCTTGGTGCGGAACGGGTCGGCTTGCGCCTGTGTATCGAAGAACAACTCCGCAAAGCCGCAGGCTACGCCAATCTCGAACGCGAACGCCTGATCTGGAAGCAGGTCAGCCTTGCCGCTTCGCTCATCAATGCCTATGTGAGCTGGCTGGGCTTCAACCCCCGCACCCGCACCCTGCAAGAGCGTACCATCCATCAAGGCGGTCGTTCGGTGGTGCTGTTTGAACCACCAGCGCCCATTCAGGGCTATCCACAGCTTGCCGAGGAACCCGAAGCTCACGAAAAAACATGGTACACCGACTGGTTGCGCGCACTCATGACCCTCATTATGGACAATGTGGATTTTGACGGGACGCAAGCTGTCAATCCAGAACAAAACCGCCGCCTTGGCGATGTTATCCGGGATCTGAGTATCCCGCCGACCGTTGGGTCATGAGGATTTGTCCGTGAACGCTTTGTATCTCAATGACACCACTCGCGGCGAAGGCTACGGCCTTTTCCGACTCACCGATTGCGCCTACACCGCCGAATCGGCGATCACCTTTTCCCTGCAACGCTCTGGCGACAGACGTTACCTTGGGCGCACCGGCTGGCAGGACGCTGAAGAACAGCTTGTTCCTGAAAGCGTGACCGCAACCGCAGACGCTGTGGAGCTAGCGCTCCTCCCCGCTGTGGTCGATCAGCTCGAAACACAAGAAACCTACCGCCTCAGCGTGTGCGCTGACGGGATGCCACCTGCTCACTGCACACTGGCACCGTCTGAGATCATCTACGCTCGGGTGGCTTCCGGGGGGGCTGTGGCGGCACCTGTTGCCCCTGCGCCGACACCTCCCCCTCTTCCTCCCGTAGCCCCTGTCGAACCAGCGCCCGTGCCGCCGCTTCTCGAACCAACGCCGCCTCTGACCATGCAGAGCACCACGCCACCGCCCGCCACATCGCACCTTGGGCTTATCCTTGGCGTCCTTGTCGTGCTCGCGCTGCTCGCTGCTGGTGGAGGGTGGTATCTGCTGCGCGACAAAACACCGCCGCCTACAGAACAACAGGCAACACCGGAAGCAACACCCGCTCCCGCAACACCGGAAGCAACGCCGCCCCCGGCTGAGGTAAAACCCGAACCCAGCGTTGCCCCAACCGCAACGCCGCCCCCGGCTGAGACGAAACCCGAACCCGTTGCTGCCCCCGCCGCAACGCCGCCCGCCGAACCTGCGCCAGCGGCGCCTGTCACACCGCCTGCGGCTCCTGCTACGCCTGCCGCGCCCGTTGTGGCACCGCCGCCTGTTGCTCCCGTGGCCTCAAAGGTGCAGGTACGCACCTTCATGCAGAGCAAAGGGACACCACAACAGGCGCTGGCACTGGCGCGCACCCTGCCCAAGGTGACGAGCGAAGATCAGGACGCCGTGTTTTTGCTGATGGAGATGGCGGCAGAAGGGGGGATCGCAGAAGCCATGCTGGAAACGGCACGCTACTACAATCCCGCCGACACCACCCCGTCCGGCAGTATTGTGAAGGATGCGGAACAGGCCTTTATCTGGTATACAGAAGCCGCCGCGAAAGCCAGGACATCCACCGCACCAGAGACGGTTCCTGCTGTTGCTGACGGCTTGGCGTCCTTGCGTGACTGGCTCAAAACCCAGGCAGAAACCGGATCTGCTGAAGCTGCAAATCTGCTGAAGAAAATACAATAACACCCACACGGGAGTTCATGATGCGCTGTTCACATCTCGTTCATCGTTTACCTGTTCTTGTGGGTCTTGCCATGCTGTGGGCAACTCTCGCCCTGGCAGCACCTGTTGCAGCACCCGCACCGCAAACCGCACCGGGTACCAGCCCGCTGCTCCAAGAAGGCAAGAAAACCCTGTTTCAACGGGTGGTGTCACATCCCGGTGCCAAGCTGTACGCTGGAGCCGAAGCCGGTGCGGCAACACTCAAGGAAGCCAAAACGTTCACCGTCTACTACATCTACGCCAGACAGGGAGATCGGCTGGCGGTGGGTGTGAACAGCAACGCGGTGGATGGCTGGCTGGACGCGAATACCGTTACCGAATGGCCGCAAGCCATCACCATGCTGTTCACCGAACGCATGGGACGGATGCCGATCCTGTTTTTCAAGGATCACAAGGCACTCGTGGACACCTGCAGCAGTGACGACCTTGGTACCCGCGTCAAAAACCTGAACGAGCAGGTACAAAAAGCGGTTGCGGGTCACCCTGCGCAAGCCGACCTGCCCGTCCTCGCCGCTGAACCGGACGATGACAAGGGCGCTGTGTCGCGCAAACGCTTCTACCTGATGCCGGTGCTTGCGGTTGACGATCAGTTTGGTGAGCAAACCAAGCTCTTGCAAGTCGCGTCCATAGATCCCGGTACAGCGGGAACCGCAGGCGCTCCCAAAACGCCCGCAACCCCACAGGAAAAGACAGAACTGCGCACCGCGATAGCCTTTGTCGTTGACACCACCATTTCCATGAAGCCGTACATTGAGCAGACCAAGACCATGTTGCGCTCTATTTATGACGAACTGGAAAAGAGTCCGCAGGGCGATAAAGTAGCCTTTGCCGTGGTTGCCTACCGTAACAATCCAGAAAAAAGCCCCGGACTCGACTATCTGTCGCAGGTTATCAGTGATTTTAAGACCGTGCGCAATCGAGCCGAACTTGAAACCGCGCTGGCGGGTCTCAATGAAGCCACCGCGTCCAGTCATTCGTTTGATGAAGACGCGCTGGCGGGAGTCAAGACAGCCGTGGACAAACTTTCGTGGGACAAATACGGTTCGCGGGTCATGTTGCTGGTGAGTGACGCCGGCTTCTTGCCGGGTTCTGATCCTACGGGTTCGACGCGGCTCGACGCGCAAGAAATGGCGGACTATCTCAAGACAAACCACATCTGGATGACAGCAACCCATGTCAAGACACCCGCTGGCAAACGCGATCACGCCAGTGCTGAAAAAGCCTACCGCGAATTGACGCGCCTTGACAGCAGCAGCTCAAGCTACGTTGCTATCGACGCGAGTACACCCGCAGTCGGTGCCGCCGAATTTGGCAAGGTCGGACTAGCGCTTGCAAGCGGCTACCGCAACATGGTGGAAGCCACCGCAAGCGGCAAACTGTTGGCAAAGCCCGCTGATCCTGCGGATCTCACCACCGCAACCACCCCAGAAGAGCGCGCACGGCAGATAGCCGAAGTCAGCGGCTACGCCATGCAGCTTGATTTTATCGGTAGCCGTGAGGGCAACCGTGCGCCTTCCGTGGTCAGTGCGTGGATAGCGGACGCGGATCTGGAAAAGCTGTCACGAGCCCAGCAAGGTGCGCCTGTGCTCGCCGCACAACCCGCTGTTTTGTTGACCAAGAATCAGCTCAGTGATCTTTCATCGCAACTCAAGATCATCATCGAACAGGCCGAACGCACCAAGCGCACCGACTCCCGCGACTTTTTCGAGAGCATCTTGTCCGCGTCTGCCCAGCTTGCTCGTGATCCGTCCCGCTTCAGCCATCAGCCGGGGCAGAATCTGGCGCAAAGCGGTGCGCTTGGTGAATACCTTGAAGGCTTGCCCTACAAGAGCGAAATCCTGCTCATGCGTGAAGAAGACTGGTACAACAAGAGCACGGGAGAACAGACCGCCTTCATCAATCGCCTCAAGTCCCGTCTGGCTCGGTATGAAGAATACGACAAAGACCGCGCCAACTGGGAAAGTTTCGGCGCCACCAACCCCAGCGACTGGGTCTACCGCGTCCCGTTGAACATGTTGCCGTAGAGCAGATTCCCTTTGCAACGTGCCTGCTCAACCTTGGCATTCTGGGAAAACCAACACCGGGGGGAATCTTTCTTCAGAAAGGTTCCCCTTTTCCCGCTGGAGGCCTTTCATGACTCCGTTGTTTTCACTTTGTAATCTGCGTATGACACGGACACAAGGGCCGGGGTACGCGCTGGTTATCCCGCACCTCGACATCTGGGCGGGTGAGAAGATCGTTCTGACTGGCCCCTCCGGGTGCGGCAAGAGTACGGCGCTAGATCTCCTTGGGATGGTGCTTCGCCCGGACAGCGCGGATCGCTTTTTGTTTCACCCTGACGCGACTGTCCACGACATCGCGCACATCTGGAAACAGGGGCAGGATGCCCTTGCGGCCTTGCGCTTGCGCCACATGGGCTATGTGCTTCAGACAGGCGGCCTGTTGCCGTTTCTCAATGTCTACGAAAACATGGCGCTGACAGCACGCCTGCTCAAGCTGCCAGACACCCGCGATTGTGTCGAAGCGCTGGCCAAACGCCTTGGCATCTCTCGCTTGCTCATGTCCATGCCGGGACAGCTTTCTATTGGCGAACGGCAGCGCGTTGCCATTGGTCGCGCTCTGGCCTCACGTCCGCGTGTCCTGCTGGCTGATGAACCCACCGCCGCCCTTGATCCTCTCCACGCCAGCACCGTGCTTGATCTGTTGCTGTCTGCCGTGGACGACGCTAGCGCAACGCTCATTCTGGTGACGCACGACACCGCTATCCTGAAACGCGCGCGGTTTCGCCATCTGCACACCCGCATCACGTCTGTAGCGACAGCAGCGCAGGAAACAAGCGCGGTAGAAGCGATCATTGAAGATGTTGCCGAAAAAAGGAACGACCCATGCGAAGCCTGATCCTGACCTGTGGGCTTGCGGTGCGCGACTGGGCACACGAGCGCTTGCTGTCAACCTGTGCGGTGCTGACGCTTGCCAGTGTGCTGACCCCGTTGCTGGTGCTGTTTGGAGTGCGTTACGGCGTGGTGTCGGCGCTTCAGGATCGTTTGCTGCAAGACCCGGCTATCCTGAGCGTGACGCCAACAGGGAGCGGCGCGTATACCCAGACCTGGCTTGACGCACTCCGCGCACGTCCTGACGTTGCCTTTGCCATCCCGCGCACCCGCGACATCGCCGCAACCATACAGCTTGTCTATGAAAACCCCACGGCTCAGACGCCTGACACGCGCTTTGTTCGGGCGTCACTCGAACCCACAAGCGCGGGTGACCCGTTGCTTGCCCGCGCACACCTTGCGTTGTCACCGACACCAAACAGCGTGATCCTGTCCGCAACCGCCGCTCGTAAACTTGGTCTGTCCCTTCCGCTGGCTTCAGAAACCACGATTCAGGGGCAGTTGGGGCGCAGACGACCAGACGGCAAACTGGAATCTGTCACCCTGCCCTTGCGGGTGCAAGCGGTTTTGCCGTTGGAAACCGAGGATCGTGATGTGGCGTTTGTCGCGCTTTCCTTACTGGAAGATGCAGAACTGTACCGGGATTATATCGCTGTACCCGAACGCGGCTTTGCGGGTGCGTCCCCACCTCAAGGCGAACGGAAGTACGCGGGGTTTCGGCTGTACGCCCGGCACCTGAGCGATGTAGAAACCGTGCGGGATCTGCTCACGGCACAAGGTGTTGAAGTGGTGACCAGAGCGCGAGAAATCCATACGGTGCGCAGTCTTGACCGTGCGCTGACGCTCATTTTCCTGCTCATCGCCCTGACAGCGGCAGCAGGTTTTGTAGCCTCCACCGCCAGTGGTGTGCTGGCGGCAGTACGGCGTAAAGACAAGCAACTCGGTATGTTGCGTCTGATTGGCTTGTCAGGAAGAGCCATCATGCTCTACCCCATTGTGCAGGCCTTGCTCACGGGACTGTTGGGAACACTGCTTGCGGGGATCGTCTATCTTGGCGTCAGTTACAGCATCGACACGCTCTTTACCGAGCAATTACAAGGGGCGGCTGTGTGTCGGATGCCTGTGCTGCACTTCCTCCTCGCCCTTGGGATTGTCCTTGTCCTTTCCGCTCTCGCCTCGCTCCACCCCGCCTGCCGCGCCGCTCAGATTCAGCCCTCTGAAGTCTTGCGCGAACTGTAGGAACACTTCCCCCGACGCTACAATTTCAGTCCCTTTTTGAGGGTGTCGGGGAGGATGTCTTTGAGGAGGCGGTTCTTGCTGAGGTCAGCGGTTTGTCCGGCACGGAGGCGTTTCAAGTGGACGGCAAACATACTGAGGTTCTGACGCATGTTCTTGGCAAGCAAATTGTCCTGCTTGAGTTCGTTGGCCACGAGATTGAAATTGTAATCAATGACTTCGGCTGGATACTGCGCTGTTTCCTCAAGTTTACTCTTGTAGAAATTCACGGCTGAATCCATAGCCAGAAGCATTTCTTGCTGCGCGGACGAGAACTCTTTGAGCGCGTTTTCCATTGCAGGAAGCTCAGGCGCTTTCTTGCGTTTGGCAACAGGGAGAAGTTCGCTTATTTCCTTAACGTGACGGTAGGCGATGTCGCGCCGCACACCGTAATTGCGCACGGTTTCGCTCAGATACAGGATGGTACGGATAAGGCCTTCCGCTGCTGTCGTGCGCTGGCGTTCAAGAGCGACATTGTGATCTTTGAGCATCGCACGCAACCGGGTGAGGTTTTCCTTGCTCGTCGCGTCTGGGTTCATGCCAAGCAGGCGGTCGATCTCCTGAAGGGGATTGGCCCCCGGTTCAGCAAGCGTTGTGCTTTCGCCGATGCGCTTCCATTCTTCCATGAGCGTCTCTGTGCGCGTTCCACCGGGGGAATTGATCCCGGAAAGCACCAGTCGCAAGCCCATGTCTGAGGTAGAAACAGCTCCACGACTGTTGAAAAAGGCCACCTCTTCCCGCCGTCCGGGCATGATTTCGGCATTACTGGACAAAAAGCCTCCACCCTTACGCACAAAGCCACCAGAAGAACCGTGCAGACGTCCCCCCAGTGAAAACCGGAAGGCATCTTGCGCCATTTCCGCCACATTGCCCGCCATGTCGTACAAGCCTAAGGGATTGGCACGGCGTGAACCGATGCGCAAGGGGTGCTCTTGCACTGCCGCCGCACCATCAGGACGAAACACCGCGTAATCTGCCAGTGTTTCCCCTTCTGCCAGCGGATACAATTCTTCCTGACGCAACACTTCCTGCGGCACGCGACTGCCACCACGGGCGGCGTATTCCCATTCTGCTTCTGTGGGCAGGCGCGTACTGCCGATGTTTTTGTCGTCACCGGCAAAATGAGGCAGTTGATCTGGCGCGTTGTCCAGCAACCATTGATTGTACCGCTGCGTAAACGCTTGCGCATCGTACCACGAGATGTTCGCCTTGGGTCGAGACGCTTGTTCAGAAGGCGCAGGACAGGTGTTTTCCATGACAGCTTGCCATTGCGCTTCGCTGATTTCGTATTTCCCCATGAGATAATAGAAAAACGGTACCTTCGGATCAGCAGGCAACGCGCTCTGCCACGCCTTTGGCAAATCATTTGCGGCAAACGGCGCTGCAATCGAGGTCGCAAAGCGGCGGTCGTAATACTCCATGCCGGGGCGGTTTGTCGTGTCATTGCCCATATTGAAGGACATGTCCCACAAAAAACCCTTGGCAGGAACTTCTATAGCCTTGAAAATCAGAGAAAGATTGCAGGGCATGGGCAACGCAATGTCGTCTGCCGCTGGAACAGGATTGAACAGATCCTTGGGGTCTGCCTCACTACGAGCCTTCAACCCCGCCGCTACCGCACTCCCACCAAGCACCAACAGACTCAGCAGTATAAAGAGAAACAAAGATTTTTTCATGATTATTAGGCCTCCGGCGGGGCAGGGGCGCTGCCCCTGCACCCCG